>JABCZW010000010.1 GCA_013289475.1 Bacteroidota bacterium | reverse complement strand
ACCTTAGCCTTACTCAATTACGCAGCCTTATGGGTATTGTAACACAGGAGAGTATTTTATTTAACGATACAGTTAAAAACAATATAGCTTTTGGTATGAATAATGTAACCGACGAACAGGTTATAGAAGCGGCAAAAGTGGCTAATGCGCATGATTTTATTATGCGTATGGAGAATGGTTACCAAACCAATATTGGGGATAGGGGAAGCAAATTATCGGGTGGCGAACGCCAGCGTATGAGTATTGCCCGGGCCATACTTAAAAACCCGCCAGTACTTATACTAGATGAAGCTACATCGGCACTCGATGCTGAATCGGAAAGGCTGGTACAGGATGCCCTCACAAAACTAATGTCTCATCGTACCTCAATTGTTATAGCTCATAGGCTTTCCACCATTAAAAATGCCGACGAAATTATAGTTATGCAAAAGGGTAGTATAGTTGAACGTGGTACCCATATTAACTTAATAGCCCAGAACGGGGTTTACAAGAAACTATACGACCTGCAAAGCTTTGTATAATTCACTCTTGCCAAATTCAAAATAAAGCCTAATTTCGCAGCCCCTACCAATATTCACGCCCGGATGGCGGAACCGGTAGACGCGCTGGTCTCAAAAACCAGTTCTGGCAACAGAATGTCGGTTCGATTCCGACTCCGGGTACGATAGCTGAAAGGGAGCAATTTTTGCTCCCTTTCTCTTTTTATCCCCCTCTTTATTTCTCATCTGTGTGGTAATGATCAAAAAAATATTTGATTTTCTATTCAAATCTTTCGCTCTGAAAATCAAGTTCTTCCTATTTTATTTCAAAAAAAATGCAAAAAACAATGCGTAGTTAAATAACTTCATATATATTTGTAGTCAAATAACTACACAATGAACCTGAGACGCGACGTTTTTCAAGCCATTTCAGACCCTACCAGAAGGGCTATACTTGTATTAGTTGCTTCACAAGCGATGACAGCAGGTGCCATAGCATCCAACTTTGATACTGCCAGGCCGACCGTTTCAAAGCACTTGCAAATACTTACCGAATGTAAATTGCTTGAACAGGAACAAAGCGGTAGAGAAGTTTATTATAACATAAATACAAATAAAATGAAAGAGATAGCAGACTTTATTGAACCATTCCGCAAAATGTGGGATGACCGGTATAACAAATTGGAATCTGTAATGAAAAAATATAAACCAGATAAAATCAAATAACATGGAACTGAAAACAAAAATCAAAGCCGAAGACGGCAAACAGGATTTAACAATTACACGGGAATTTGATTTGCCCGTTGAGTTACTTTTTAAAGCACATGCAGAACCGGCGCTTATTGAGCAATGGATGTCGAACCCCTATGCAACATCTAAAATGGTGAAGTTTGAAGGAAAGAAGCATGGCAGTTATCAACAGGAGTCGACCGATGCAAATGGAAAGGTGGTATTCAAAGGCAGCGGTGTATTTCACGAGTTTATCCCGAACAAAAAGATCACCCGTACTTTTGAAATGGAGAATGCGCCATTGGGTGTTCAGCTTGAGTTAATAACATTTGAAAAGCTTACCGATAACACCAGTAAACTCACTACACACACTATTTATGAATCGGTTGCAGTAAGGGACCAATTATTGAAAATGCCTTTTGCACAAGGCCTGAGTATGGCACATGACAGGATACAAGAAATAATGAGCAAATTAAAATAATACACCATGGCAACGATTAAATTAAATCCTAAGGTAGATTGGTTCTTCACTAAGCCTACCAAGTGGCAAGAAGAATACGGAAAATTGAGAACCATTGCTCTCGATTGCGGACTGATAGAAGACCTAAAATGGGGCTGCCCATGCTACACCACACCAGATGGTAAAAACATAGTATTGATACATGGATTTAAGGACTATTGTGCTTACTTGTTTTTCAAAGGTGCTTTGTTAAAAGATGAACACGGTATTCTTATACAGCAAACACCAAATGTTCAGGTGCCACGCCAAATACGTTTCACTAATGTAAAGGAGATTACAAAGCTGGCGCCTACACTGAAAGCTTATATTAAAGAAGCTGTTGGAGTGGAAAAAGCAGGTTTGAAAGTGACGCTGAAAAAAACCTCGGAATACAAAATGCCGGAAGAACTTCAGAATAAACTGGATGAAATGCCTGCCCTGAAAAAAGCTTTTTATGCATTAACCCCTGGTCGGCAGAGAGGATATATCTATTATATCTCACAGGCTAAGCTATCCAAAACCAGAGAGGAAAGAGTTGAGAAATATATACAGCAAATTCTAATGGGAAAGGGAATAGATGATTAGATCATTGAATAAACAAATTAATAAATTTTAAAAAAAACAAAAAAATGGAAACAACACAAAAAACGCAAGGGAAAGGAAAATGGATTACTTATTGGATCGCTACAGCTTTATTGGCTATTGGTATGTTGCAAAGCGGAATATTTGCTATACTTAGAAATGACCAGTGGGTAAAGATTATAACTGATTTGGGTTACCCGCTTTACTTTTTAACTATACTTGGCGTTTGGAAAATCCTGGGGGTTATAGCTATCTTAATTCCAAGGTTTAAACTTCTTAAAGAATGGGCCTATGCGGGTTTCTTTTTTGCCATGACAGGTGCCTTTGCTTCGCATTTGGCAATCGGCGATCATAACATAAAGGGGCTTATGGGCCCATTTTTTCAGGCTGTCTTTGTTGTTGTATCCTGGTATTTCAGGCCGGCAAGCCGTAAAATTGAAATGAATTAATTACGATAGTGAACCCAAAGGTTGACATATATTTAAGTAACGTTCCAAGGTGGCGGGAAGAATTAGAGGCATTAAGAATAATTTGTCTTAATTGCAACCTGGTTGAAGAATTGAAATGGAGCATTCCTGTTTATACGTTTAATAAAAAAAACATAGTAGGAATAAACAGGTTAAAAGAATCTGTTGCATTAGCATTTTTCAAAGGTGTCTTGTTAAGTGATACCGAAGGCATTCTCCTCCAGCCCGGAAAGGTGCAAGCGGCTCGCTGGGTTAAGTTCACATCCGTAAAGGAAATAATTAAGCTGGAACCAATTCTGAAGGCCTATATTTTTGAGGCTATTGAAGTAGAAAAGGCGGGTTTGAAAGTTATCAAGAAAAAGACTTCAGATTATAAAATTCCTGAAGAGTTTCAACATAAATTGAATAAACTTACTGCTCTTAAAAAGGCTTTTTATGCATTAACACCGGGTCGGCAGAGAGCATATATTATTTACTTTTCTCAAGCCAAACAATCTAAAACCAGGGAGGCAAGGGTTGAGAAATATATACAGCAAATTCTTAATGGAAAGGGAATGACAGATTAGAATTCTGTAGGGTAATTATACTTTTGCAAACATAGCATATCCATACGTTTTATTACCCAGTTGCCTTACTGAAGGTATCTTGATGAGCCAGTTCCAGGGGAACATCATCGGAAATGGCCTACCAATCCTATTTGCTTCGTCAAGGATAAAAATATTTTCCTTCATCTTCCAGCTATGTTTGTGAAAGAAACCGATAGGGTCAGCACTTCGAAATTGAATCGGAGTATGCTTTACCATTTTTTTAACCATGTCTTTTGAACGGCGGTGGTTTTTCATCTTTCCCTGGGCATAATCTTGCACCCAAAAAGCAAATGAAGGTATTGAGAAAATATCTTTCGATAGCGCAGCTGCCTGATCGTTGGTTAAATACCCGATTACACCTTCTGTTATTACCAGTGCATTCTTCACTTCTGAACCCAGTTTCTCAAAGAGCTTTTTTCGTTCAACATCGTTTGACAGATCTGCTGCTATAGTGGTTAACTGGCAAGCAGGTGTATCGTCTGATAATTTTTCATTCTTGTATTTGATAATAGCGTCAAAATCCACTTCTATCCATTTCAATTGGGCTGGTAAGTTTAGCCTGTACGGCCTTGTGTCAAGGCCCGCGCCTAAATTAATTACCGTATCTATCCCTTGGGAAACAGCAGACAGTACAAGCCTGTCTATTGCTGTTGTTCTCACTACCATGGCGAATGCCATTGCTGCGCTATGCGGGGTTTCAGAAACCATTTGTAATCCCTTCTCGCCCGCAAGCTTTTTTGCCAGTATATCTTTAAATACAGCATCCTTTCTTTCTGTTTCCTGAGCTCGAAATCCGGCTATCCAAAATGCAGTGTCAGAAATATGTTGAATAGAATCTTCCATAGATAAGTATTATTAGCAAAAATAAAAATTATCAATAAACCAGGTATCCAATTAAGCTGTGCTAAGTTGGTTTACAAATAAGAGAATTTAGATGGTTAAGTAATTTATTATATTTGGTATGATCAATTTAAACGACAACGTTATTTAATAAACTCAATCATGAAAAAACTTATTTCGGCATTAACACTTTCTTTTATTTTATTTACCTGCACAAATTCTCTTTCTGCCCAGGAACTCCGCAGTTCATCGGGAAGCAGCACCGGCAAAATTGAATCGGATGGGACGATACGTAACGGCTCAGGCAGCAGCGTGGGAAAAATTGATAATGACGGAACTGTGCGTAATAGTTCGGGTAGCAGCATTGGAAAAATTGATAATGACGGAACCATACGCAATGGTTCGGGTAGCAGCATAGGTAAGGTAGATAATGACGGAACTGTGAGAAACGATTCAGGCAGCAGCATAGGAAAAATTGATGATGACGGAACTGTGAGAAACGGTTCAGGTAGTAGCATAGGAAGTGCGAGTGGTGTTCCTAAAACATGGGCTGCTATTGTCTTCTTCTTTTTTACTTTCTAAAATACCTTATTACATTCAGTATAGAATCCTCAAGGCTGCTTTATAGGTGGCGTTGAGGATTTTGTTTTTTTCTCAGGCTCAATTATAATTACGGGTGCATTATATTTGACAGATGAATTGGAATATTCGAAAACCGAGCCAGGGCAAAGTAATTGCAACAGAATCTATTGTAAAAAATAATAGAGACTGGGTTTGGTACATAGCCGGAATAATTGCTTTAACGGTAATTGTTTATTTGCCTTCATTAAAGAATGCATTTACCAATTGGGATGATCCGTATTATGTTACCGATATTGGTTTAATAAGGAATTTATCCCTTCAAACAATAAAAACTTTCTTCAGTACATACGTAGCAGATAATTATCATCCGCTGACAATGTTAAGTCTTGCTGTAAATTACAAGCTTTCTGGACTAAACCCTGAAGGGTATCATATTACAAACCTTTTGCTGCATTTATGCAATATCTTGTTGGTGTTTGTATTTATACGGAAACTTTCAGGCGACTGGAGAATTGCTGCAATAACGAGCTTGCTTTTTTCAATTCATCCCATGCATGTAGAATCGGTTGCATGGGTTTCTGAAAGAAAAGATGTATTGTTTACTTTTTTCTACTTGCTGGCATTATGTGTTTATGTGGATTATGTAAATGCGCCTAAGCTGAAATTATATTTCGCAGTGTTTATCTTGTATATATTATCTCTTCTTTCGAAAGGTATGGCTGTTACATTGCCGTTGGTATTACTACTGGTAGATTATTATAAAGGAAGAAAGTTCAATACTAAAAGTTTTTTTGAAAAAATACCTTTCATAATGCTGTCAATTGTTTTTGGGGTTATTGCCATATATGCACAGCATAGTACACAAGCGTTGGAAAGTAATGTAGGGGTTTCTTATTTTGACAGAATAATATTTGCCAGTTATGCTATGGTGATTTATTTATGGAAGGCCATCTTTCCTTTTCATCTTTCCTGTTTCTATGATTATCCAATCAAGACCAACGGGTATTACCCTTTCATATTCTACCTGTCACCTATTATTCTTATAGTATTAGGGTATCTTATATATAAGCTTTCCCGGAAGAACAAAAATGCAGGCTTTGCAGCATTGTTCTTTATTTTTACCATTGGCATAGTATTACAATTACTCCCGGTTGGAAAGGCCATTATTGCTGAGCGGTACACTTATGTGCCTTATATCGGATTATCCTTCCTTGCGGGTAAAGGAATAGTTTCAATAACAGGCAATAAAAATATGCTTCAGAGTATCAGGGTAGGAGTTATATCTGCGTTTGCAATTGTGACTTTAATTTTTACCTGGCTCACATACCAGCAATGTTATGCATGGAAAAATAGTTTAACTCTTTGGACGGAAGTAATCAATAATTCTCCATCGGCATTGGCATACTGCAACAGGGGGCAATACTTTATGGAATCGGGTAATAATGATGAAGCCATTGCCGACTTTACAAAATCAATAGAAATGAGAGATTATGTTGCTGCATACCTCAACAGGAGTTCGGTGTATTTAAAAATGGGCCTTGTAGATAAAGCACTAGATGACTGCAATAAAATGATCTCTTTATCGCCTGACAATGCCTATGCTTATAATACCAAAGGCGAGTGCCTGAATGAAAAAAAAGAATACACTGAATCGGTGGAAGCAGTTGATAAAGCAATACAATTAAAACCCGATTACGATTTACCTTGTTATACTAAAGGGAATGCATTAAACAGTTTGGGGAAGTATGATGAAGCTATTATTGCTTTTAATTCAGCAATAAATATAAATTCTCGGTTTAAAGAAGCTTACAATAACCGGTCGGTTGCATATTTTGAAAAGAAGGAATATGCAAAGGCTTTAACCGATGTGCTTAAGGCAAAAGAACTTGGGTTTAATGTAAATGTACAATACCTACAGTTTTTATCTGAAAACAAGTAAAGTTATACGGCTAATGGTTACTATTGTTTAATAATAGTTAACTCTGCGCGACGATTCTTCTGCCTTCCGTCTTCAGTGGCGTTATCAGCTACGGGTTTAGATGATCCGTATCCCCTTGCCAGGACCCTGTCGCCTTCGATTTTCTGTTGCATAAGATAGGTGCGAACTGCATCGGCTCTTTGTTGCGAAAGTTTTTTATTCATATAATCATTCCCAACGTTATCAGTATATCCGGCAATTTCAATTGCCATGGTTTTATGATCGCTCATTATTTTGGCAAGGTCATCCAATTCTTTATTCGACTCTTTCCTGAGTACAGCATTGCCTGTATTAAAAAATACATTGCTAAGCACGTATGTCTTAGATACTTCTACTGAAGCTATATTAAATGATTCTACCGGCTTGCTGAGTATCTTAGTTGGTACTATAGTTGGAACTGTATCGGGTACAAAGTTTTCCCAGCTTTTTCTATATTCTCCAACGTAAAACTGATTTACGTTCCTATCGTGGCCATGATCATTCACGACAACTTTTATGAATTTTTTCTTGGTGCTGTCGCATTTAATGGCTTTATATTTTAATATTTCTGCGCTGAGCATAGTGTGCATTCCTTTAATTGAATAAATAATATTACCATGCAGGTCAGTACTTTTCGATATATCGCCTAATCCTATGTAGCGTATAGAATCAAAATCGCTTGCATGTTGGTAAACGCCTAATTCCAAATCATAGCTAACTCCTGCAGAATCTACGTTGGCATATTGATTCAAAATTTGCTGGTATACTTTTGCCTCGTAAAGGTCGGGATGCTGCCGTTCGATTTTATATTCAGTTATCTCTGCATTAACCCTTTTCTGTAATTCGTTACTTGAATCGGAAGCAGTAATATTATTTGCTTTTCTGTATTCAGTACTATAAAGGTGTACATCCTCTTCCATAGTCATTGCCGATTTCATAGAGTCTATGTTAAAGTATTCTACGTGCGCAGGTGCTCCTTCTATTTTAGTAACTATTTTGTACGTTATTCCAGGGCTAAAAGAAACCAGGTAATCACCGGAGCCACCATCGCAATGGTAAACACCTTTTACTTTATTTGTTTTAGCGTTGCTAACTGTTATTTCTGCTTTAGCCGGTTTTCCGTTTATGCTTACAGTGCCAATGGTAAGTTCAACCATAGGTTTTGCACCCGGAATTCCGGGGGTGATAGTATAAATATCCTGTTGGCCATTTCCGCCTTTGCGGCTCGATGAAAAATAACCTCTTGTACTGTTGGCATTCAATACATAGTAACGGTCGTCGTCGGTAGAGTTGATAGGGTATCCCAGGTTTATAGGAAGGCTCCATGTACTGTCGCCCAAATTAAGGTTAGAATAAAAAATATCGCTTCCGCCCATACTTTTCCATCCTTCCGAACTAAAGAATAAAGTAACACCATCAGTAGTTATAAAAGGAGCATCTTCATCGAGAGGTGTATTAATATTTGCTCCCAGGTTCTGAGCTTTGCCCCAGCTTCCATCCGGCATTTGGTTCGACATATATAAGTCTCTTCCGCCAAACCCTCCGGGTCTGCTGCTTGAGAAGAAAAGTGTTTTTCCTCCGGCTGCCAGTGAACAACTACCTTCCCAATATTTGGTATTTATATTCGGGCCAAGTGGCTCGGGCTTGCTCCACATGTTGTTTTTATTCGAACTTACATAAATATCTCCTCCGTTCTTTTCAGTGGCGCTGTAAGTAAAAAGCAGTAATCCGTCGGCAGAAATTGCAATGCTGGCATCATTACCTATAGTACTTAATTCATCAATTTTTTCCGGGGTTGTCCAGTTATCGCCAATTTTATGTGTAATGAAAATATCTTCATTATAGCTGCCAAGGCTATCTGGCTTATTATTTCCGTCGAGCAGGCCACCGGTACTTTGGGGGCCGAGGTAAGTATAAATAAGAGCCGATTCATCGGCGGTAATTACGGGAGCATATTCCGATGCGGGAGAGTTTACAATGGAACCGATATTTTCAATTTTTAAATGCGAGGGTTTAGCCATTAGCTCTTTTGCATTGTTGCAATATTGAATATACCTGTTAGCTAATTCTTTTTTGTCGTCGGGCGGACTGGTTGCCAGGTATTGGTTAAAGTAGCCAATAGCCTGGTCGAATTGATAATTGATATGGTATGCGCGACCCAGGTAATACAAAATATCCTCGGCATTAGGATTCATCTTATATACTTTATTCAATAAAGTAATAGCTTTTTCATTATCATCAGCATGAATGTAGCAGATACCGGCATGGTAAAGGCTGAACTCATCGAGCGAATCAAGCGCAAGCATTCTTTGGTAAAGTGCTAGAGCCCTATAATAGTTGGATTCTTTGAAAAGCAAATCGGCTTTTACTCCATATATCCCCAGCAGTCTTTTCTGGTCATGGGTTAATTTCTCTTTTTGAGCTGAAGAAACTAAACTTATAATACTTAACAATACTGTAATAAGGTATATTTTTTTCTTCATAGAGATTTTTTTGCCCGGCTAAAGTATAAAAATAAATCATCAAACTATGGTTGTTTCTATTATTAAGACTGGGGTAAAGCAGATTTAACATATTTTTTCCCTTTTGTTTATGGATTATGTCGGCTCGATTTTTTTGAAATCAAGCTTAAATAATTTTAACTTTTCTATATTTGAATGATAAGACGAAAATGTACATTGTACAGAAAATAGAATAAAAAAACCACTTTGATAAAACAAAACACATATTTAAGAAGGATTCGGATCATATCCGTATTTATTTTATTGTATACTCAAATAAGCTTTGCGCAAAATGAGAAGAAGACATACAAGCTCATTAAAACTATAACAGGTAATTTGTCTCCTAAATCAATCAGCAATAATGGTAGAAATTTGTTTTTTGCCCAAAACATGATGTACAATCATTCAGTTACTGTGTATGATAGTGCATTTAATCTCGTGTCGACAATAAGTGATAATGTTAACCCGGCAGAGTTTGGTTTCAAAAAAATAAAAGGTAAGGTAAATGGTGCTCCTGTAGAAAGTGTTGCAACAAAAGATGGCAAATATTTATGGGTAAGTAATTATAATATGATTGGTGATGGTTTTGGCAAACCGGGCTGTGATACATGTATAGGCAAAGGATACGATGAAAGCATGGTGTATAAGATAAATACCACAAATTATAAAATAGAGAATATTGTTAAAGTAGGTAGTGTGCCCAAGTATTTAACCATTACGCCAGATCAGAAAAAGTTAATTGTAAGCAACTGGACGAGTGGAGATGTAAGTGTTATTAGCCTGGACTCGGAAAAAGAAATTAAGCGTATTTATGTAGGAGCTGCTCCCAGAGGTATTGCGTGTGATACGGCAAATATGTTTGCCTACATAGCAGTAATGGGTGGCAGTAAAATTGTCAGAATTAATTTAAATACCTACCAAATTGAAACAATAATTTCAGGCGTAAGGAATCCAAGACATTTGTGTATTAAGAATAATTACCTCTATGCAAGTTTAAATGGCGAACAGACAATTTGTAGAATTGACCTGCATGATATGAGTACTAAAAAACTTGTTGTTGGGAAAGCTCCCCGCAGTATGGTGATTTCACGCATAAATAATAAATTGTTTGTAGACTGCTATGAAGACAGTAAAGTAGCCGTGGTGGATCTTACAGATTTTAAACTTGAAACTGAATTCAAAACCTATAAATATCCTATTGGTATTTGCTTAAGTGCGGATAATAAGCAAATATGGGTATCGTGTTATTCGGGCTGCATACAGGTTTTTTCTGGTGAAAAAAAACAAGAAATTATAGCAGCTGAGCCCCAAAAAGCAAAAGAGAGTATTAATATGGCTACAATTATACAATCGGAGAAGGTTAAGGAAATACAAAATATTTATGCCTCAAATACTAAGCCTGTCGTTGTTCAAAAAGCGGTAGAACCCAAAGATGAAATCAAGAGTTATATTGTTTTAGGAAGCTTTGCTGTTAGGGAGAATGCGTTAAACCTTAAAAATAAACTGAATCAAAAAGGCATTAATATTGAATTAATTGATTCTAAAAAGGGCTTTACCTATTGCGCGTGTAAAGTTAAAAGTGATAAAGACGAATCTGGGAAATTAATGTCTCTGCTGGAAGCTAAAACAGGAATAAAGGGCTGGTTATATACATTATAAATCTATTACAAATGAAAACTAAATATTGCATCGTAATTGCCGTAATGTGTTTCGTTCAGTGTGTATTTGCACAAAGTGAGCAGGTAAAAACAATGAAAGATATGTACGATAATAAAAGATACAGTGAGGTTATAAATTATAAACCTAAAAATAAAGAAGCGCTTGCTGCTAAGTCGCTTTATTATGTGGGAATGGCATATTATATGGAGAATGATGATGAAAATGCCATGACGTACCTTGATTCGGCTTTAAATATGGGTCCGGTTGACTATGATATGTATTATTATAAAGGTATGTTGTTTTTCTATGCAAAAAAATATGACGAAGCGCTTCCCATGTTCGATAAGGCTATTTCTCTTTCGTCAGACGAAGCTGATTTTTATGGAAGCAAAGGAGACGCATATATAAGCCTTAACAATATGGATTCTGCTTTGGTTTATTATAAAAAGGCAACATCTTTAAGTGGGTGTAAGTCCCGATATTACTTACTTGTTGGTGAAGTATTATCTGGTTTAAAAAAGGATCAGGAAGCATTAAGTGCTTTTAAACTTGCACTTGAAAAAATTAGCCCGGCCGATAACCAGGATGAATACAAAGAGTGTTTTTATAATATAGGATTAATGCAACAGATTACCGGTGATAGTATAGGTGGTAAGGCAACGTTTGAAAAATATGTGTCTCAATACCCCGATGATTACCATGCTGTAGCAAAGCTTATACAGGCATATTACTCCATGCATGATTATGAGAAGGCGAAAACCACAAAAAAGACTCTTTATAGTGCCCATAAAGCCGCTTCACTACCAGATGATATGAAAGAGAAGTTTTGCTTCGATCAGTTTCACTGGAATGGGAAGAGGATCATGGCTTTTGAGAATTATGATGAACCCGACGTGTATAGTTACGTGAAACATCTTTTTTATGTGGTTAGCGATAGCGGGGAGGTGGAATACAGAATACAATCTGAGTCAGATGCTATGTTGCACAAAGAGCATCCCGATAAGTTGTATGTGCTCTGTCTTGTTAAAGATGGTTCATACAGTACTTATTGGAATTTTACATTCAATGATGATGTTAGCTATACGGACCTTAAAAATGCAGTACTGGCTATTTTAAATAACATATCAAAGCCGGCTGCTTCTACCCAAATAGGGAAATAAAAAATAGTAATAACTCTGCTGAGGCATTTTTCAGTAAGATAGCTATCTTTGCTCCTGTATCTGACATTAGTCTGAACTAAATAAATTATTCTATATAATGGGACGCGTATTTGAAAAAAGAAAGTATACCATGTTTGCCCGCTTTGCGAAAATGGCAAAAACGTTTACAAAAATCGGGAAGGATATTGCAATGGCTGTAAAGGCAGGTGGCCCCGACCCGGATACTAACCCTCGTTTGCGTATGTGCATACAGAATGCGAGGGCAGTAAATATGCCTAAAACAAATGTTGACGCAGCAATAAAAAGGGCATCAGATAAAGACGTTTCCAACTACGAAGAAGCTATTTATGAGGGCTATGCACCGCATGGTGTGCCGGTATTGGTAGAATGTACTACCGATAATCCAACACGGACAGTGGCTAACATACGTATGTATTTCGCTCGTAATGGTGGCGCTTTAGGTACTAATGGCTCTGTAGGGTTTATGTTCGAAAGAAAGGCATTGTTCAAATTGTCTTCTGTGGGATTGAACAGGGAAGAAACAGAATTCAGTCTTATAGATTTTGGGGCAGATGACTTTACTTGGGATGATGAGCACAATGAACTGATCATTCAAACACCTTTTACTGAGTTTGGCCATATGCAAAAAGGCCTTGAGGATATGAAAATTGAAATTAAAGAAAGCTCGAAGGTATTTATACCAACATCATACAAAGAGTTAACCGATGAACAGGAAGCCGAAGTACTGGGCATGATAGAGAAGATGGAAGAAGATGATGACGTAGTAGCAGTTTATCATAATGCAAGATAAGAATTGACAAATTGAAACCACTGCTACTGATAATCGATGATTGGGAAGGACAAATTGCCAAAAACAAATGCTGGGATCAATTAAGAGAGTTAGTAGAGATAGAGTTTCTAGGTATACCAATTGAAAATGCACCGGATTCGTTACTATCTGGTGCCAATTTTTTGATGACCTTGCGCGAGCGCACAACTCTGACAAAAGAAGTATTTGCCAGGTTGCCGCAATTAAAATTAGTATTGCAAACAGGCGGACACGCCTACCATATAGATCAGGCAGCGGCTAAGCGCCAAAATATATCTATTGCCTTGGGCAGACGTGTAAAAGCTCCTTTGGTATCGGTACCTGAACTTACTATTGCAATGATGCTGGGCGCAATGCATTTATTGCCGCAAGCTCAGCAAGCTATGCGTTCAGGCCAATGGCCTTTGCTTACGGGCCGCACCCTGAGTGGCCGCCGTTTAGGAATATTGGGTATAGGCAGGCATGGTAGCCGTGTGGCGCACATTGCAAAAACTGCTTTTAATATGGAAGTGGTTGCCTGGGCAAGGTCAGGTAAGTATACTCAAACTGGTAATGATATTCCGAGACTATCTTTAGATGAGTTATTACGTACCAGCGATGTAGTAAGTATACACTTGCGATTGTCGCCAGAATCAACAGGCTTATTAAATGATGAGAGATTGCAAATGATGAAACCCGGATCAGTTTTGATCAATACTTCCCGAGGTGGCATTGTAAACGAGAATGCACTAATAGCTGCATTAAAAACTGGCCCTTTATCAGCTGCCGGCCTAGATGTTTATTCTCAGGAGCCGCTTTCTGCGGATTCTCCCTTAAGATCTTTAAACAATGTGGTGCTTACACCACATATTGGCTGGACCGTTGAAGAAGTGTTTGAGGAATTTGCCCAGATAGCTTGTACGCAATTGCAACAATACCTGCAAGGTAAATTACCTGAAGCAGAATTATTAGCATAACATAATTTGTAGTATGAATAAAATAGGAATAAGAGCAATTGTTACGGGGACTACAGGAATGGTAGGAGAGGGTGTTTTATATGAATGCTTGCAGAATCCACTGGTAGAGGCCATATTGGTTATTAATAGAAAGGCATGCGGATATACTCATCCAAAACTTAAAGAAATTCTTCACCAGGATTTTCTGGATATTTCTTCTATTGCAAATCAATTAAGCGGTTATAATGCCTGTTTCTTTTGCCTCGGAATTTCATCAGTGGGTGTAAAGGAAGATGTATATTATAAAATGACCTACACACTTACACTGCATATTGCTGAAACATTGAGTAAGCTTAACCCTGATATGACCTTTTGTTATGTATCGGGTGCAGGCACTAATAGCAGTGAGAAAGGTAGCTCAAATTGGGCGAGGATAAAAGGAAAAACAGAAAACGATTTAATGAAATTGCCCTTTAGAAAAGTGTTTGCTTTCCGCCCCGGTTTTATTAAGCCTATTAAAGGATTGAAAAATGCGCACCCTTTTTATAAGTACATAAACTGGCTTTACCCTGTTGGCCGTGCTTTATTTCCGGCAGGGTTCTGTACCCTTCATGAAATAGGCCTGGCAATGATAAATTCTGTAAGTCTTGAAAAAGACAGAGCCGTAATAGAAGGTAAAGATATTATTGCCTTAGCTAAAGCTAATTAGTTAAACGAAGCTTTTGTAACGTGCTTTTTATGTGCCCAAACCAGGTTTAAACCAGCATGCAAGTTTATGTTCTTTGCATCCTGTGGGAAAATAGCTCCCAAAATATTATCGCTCACTATATATAATTGAGTGGCACCTAAATGAACTGAAAAGCCGAGGCCAATATCTGTATAACTTCTGTTATAAATGGAATAGGAGATTGAAGCTGAAAGCCATTTGCCAACACTTTGATTATAAGATAAAGCAACAGCAGGGTGCAGGGCGTTATCATATAATTGGGCATATAATAAAATTCCTGCGTTACCGTTAGCTATAACCTGATAATTGGCTCCAACATATATTTGTGTGGTTAGCATGGTAGTATAACTGTTATGCAGAGTATCTGGCTTCAGCACATGTGCAATAGAGTCACCTGTTTTTTGTAGCGCATTGCCAATATTTATTGAGTTATTGCCAATAAACTGGTTGTAGTTAACACCATTATAGGTAAATGTTGCGCCGGGTGTATGGCTTACATAATTACTAACAGCACTATTCCAATGTATAAAACCAAGGTCTACTATGCTGGCAGAAAATGTAATCCTGTCATTAAATTTATAAGTACCTCCTAAATCAATACCCATTCCGTTATTTTGTTTCTTAAAAAGATAATGGGCAACATTGAATGGTTTATGAAATTCATTTGAATCGATTCCTGATTCATCGATATGAACATTTGACTGGGCCGTTAGGGCAAAATCATTGGGATCAGTATAAATAGATACGTTTGAATTTTCAGTCGAAACATTTTCCATACCATAAAGGTATTTTAGCTTACCACCTACAGTTAATTTGTCATTTATTTTACGCGACCATCCGAAACCATACTCCCTGTAATGTGTAAAGTTTATGCTGGGTGCCAGGTTTATGGTTTTATTAATGATAGAAGGGTCGCCATTACCATACCAAAGAAAGCCCATAAATTCAGATGTATAACCAAATCGGAGGGTTGCTTTTTCAGTTACATTAAATGTGAAATAATTTTTCTTAATTCCAATCCCGAATGAAAAAAGATCCATCTGGTAATTCAGTGATATATAATTTTTGGTGGCCAGTTTGCTAAGCATATTATTCGGATCGGCATAAAGCGAATCATTTGCACCGTGTTTTATCAGATCACTATACCTAAAGCCACTGTTGCTAAAACTAAAATATTGTGAAGAAAATACAGGTATGCCAACAAATATGGTTGTATCGGTAGGCCTGAAGGCCGGATTGGCATAAATGCTTTGCGGTACCGACCGCATGTTATACAGTATAAAATTTTGCTGGGCAAATGAATTACGCTGCACCAATACTGAAATTAAAACAACAGTAAAGCGGAATATTTTTTTTATTGAAAACAATTTGAGCGTCATTGTATTTTTCATAAGCACTTATATCGTTGTTTTGAGTTTGACCTCCATGCCAATTTTGACATCAATTTTATAAGTAGAATAAATTTTAACGTTTGTAGTTCCATTGTTGGTTGTTGCTTCAACCGATTTTATAAGCATGTATTTCGTCGTCTTCAAATTTGCCAATCGCTGTGGCGTTAAGGTTGTATTATAGATATTTACGGTAGGTGCTATAACCATTCCGGCAGCATTAAGAACACCTGATTTCAATATCAACTGGTTAGGAATTATTAACGAGTCGAGCTTTTTGTAAAGGCTGTCGACAAAATAAGCTTGTACGTTAACATCCATAGGGAAACCGTTTGAAGTATAAATACGGAATAAAGCCCACTGAATATTATTGGTATTAACTGAGGCCATGGAGAGTTGGGCCGTATCTATCAGGGAGAAGTTACTTGCTGTTCCATAAAGAGGCAAGTCTGCTTCAATATTAACTTTACAGTGGCTGCTGTCTAATACAAAGTTAGTATGCGTAGGGCCACCTGGGTTAGTCATTGCAGTTACGTTGCTGATAAGAAACTTCGGGTCGTTGTTAACAACTGTAGCAATATTGCTGTTCGACTTATCCAGCGAAAAAGAATCTGCAAGTGTTTGTCCGATCTGAGAAAAATTTGGACTTAGAATAGGCACAGGGCTCGGAACACCGGTAATAGGGAAATTGGTTGCCGGAGGATTATAACCTTCAAGCGTAGGAATATTGCCCTGGATAGGTACTCCATAAGAATTTAAAATGGTGATCTTAACAGAAGGATTTGCTATAGAGAAACTTCCTGTTCCAAGAGAGTTTTTAAATATGGTAATGGCAATGGTGTCAAGGCCTTTAGGAAACAAGGTTAGCTGGCCAATATATCCAAAAATTTTATCGAACTTTAAACTACCCATCGATCCATTAAGAGTCATTTGGTCGGTAGGTAGAGCTGTGCCTGCACCATTAAGTGTCATAGTGTAGTTAACTACAAATTGGTTTGAAGTAGTTCCGCCCATCGTCATGTCTACCTTATATCCTGCCAGGTTATAGCTTGCAGCTGCAATAACCGGTGTGGTTCCGCTATATGTAAATGGCAGGGTTTGAGAAAAGGGTACCCCATTTTTCTTTGCTGTTGGTATAGTAATAACAAGTTGGCCACTATAGGTAAAATCAGAATTCAACGAAATATTCAGATTACCATTATTAAAACCTACAGAATCAATTAATGGATTATTTGAGCCGGTATTAAAGGTAACGGTCTGGCTATAAGAAGCTGTTACAGTATGGGCAGCACTTAAAATTGTAATTTGAGCAGGGGTAAGAGAACCGGAGTAGGTAGGAAACGGTTGGTCAGGAAGTTGTATTAAACTATCTGCCCTGATGGATAATAAAGAACTTTTATAAACCAGGGTACAGAAGTTACTATCGTCGACAGTTATTGAAGTTGTTGCATTGTTTTTAATGAGAAGGTCTTTTACTGAGAGTGATGAATATACCAGTGGCACCGCAATATTCGGGTCCCACTCTGTTTTTGAAAGTTTATTTAAATTAAAATTATCCTTTACACACGATTGAATTACTGAAAGTATAATGGCTGCGACAATTAATAATTTTCTGTTTTTTAAGATGCCTGTTTTCATGGTCCTGTATTTTGAGAAGTGTGTTAGTAATCAGCCTACTAACATATATATGCAAATGTACATTTTAATTATGAACCCAAAATTACTTGAACTAATGGATAATTAACATGATAATGCTCATATTATATAATGAGATGAATCGGATTAGATAGGATTACAGGATACTCAAGAATTCTGTATCGCTTCCTTAACCCTGCTCTTCCACCTTATTATCTGCCAGCCAACTTCAGCAGTAAGTAAAGCTATAACGGCAAAATAGACCATTGTGTTTTTACCATCGGGGTCAGATAATACACCTATAATAGCAATGCTATATACTATCATTGGGAGTAATATCATTAAGCATAAGAAGAAAGTATTAAGTGGAATTTTGAATGGACGTAGAGCATCAGGTTCTTTAATACGCAACCTTATAAGCGAAATGAATTCGAGTGAAAGTCCCGCTCCGTATAAAATAACATCAATAACAAGCAGTTCGCCAAATTTCCACAAGGTCATAAAGCTTACTATTGTGGCAGTGAGGAGTATTGATAAATAAGGAGAGTTAAAGCGCTTGTGCAGTTTACCAAGTACAGGAGGCAGTAGTTTATCATCAGCCATTACTTTAGGAACACGTGAAATAGAAAGCATTACTGCAGAAAATATACCCAATGCGCTTGCCATACCGCCAATTGAAAGTATTGCGCCCAGCCATTGCCCGCCAAGTTTTACTCCCACTAATGGATAACCGTTGCCGGTCTTGCTAAGTTCTTCAAAATTAATGCCGGAGTTTTCAGTAATGAAAGTTGTTACCAGGTATAAAACCATTACAAGCGCAAATGCTATGAAGGTTGAAATTAAGTAGGACCTGACAGGCTTATTAACTTCGCCCGCATAGGTAGTTGTATTATCCCAGCCTAAAAAATTCCACATTACAGTATATAAAGCCATACCTAAGGCCGAAAAACCTATGCCGCTGAGGCTGGGTGAGGGCATGGAGTAATGAGCAGAATTATTAAAAAACGCAACGCCGAACAAAATAATAAATGGAATGATTATTGCCGCGCTAAGTAGCAAAGACACTCTGCCAACCGGAACAATACCCAATATGTTTAGCCCGGCGCTGCCCCAAACAACTACAAGGCAAATAACGTTTTTCCACTCTGCCAGAGGGGGATAAAGGAATGATATATAAGTTACAAATAGGACCGGGTAAATAGCCAGATCGGTAAAAGAATAAAGCCATGACCACCATGCTTCATAAAAGCCCCAGCGTTTACCCAATGCCCTCTGAACCCATTTGTAATAACCACCATTAACGGGCATAATTCCGTTTAATTCGAGCACAGTTAAAATGGTTGGCAGATCCCATAAAAGTGGTACAAGTATGAGTAGTAAAAGCGCTCCGCCCTTGCCGGTATACATCAGCAACTGCTCAAGCCCGTATGGGCCACCCGATACAGTAAGAAATATTACCGCGGCAAGCGAAAAGGTTTTTAAAAAGACTCTTTTTGGGGAGCTGATAGTGTTCATCCTCTATTTATGATGCAGAAATACGAAATATTTCAATAGATATTTATATTTTTCTCTTTACTAAAGAATTGGGCAATTTTCCATATTTAATTGTATTTTTGGCATCCTTGAAAATATAAGCTATGCGCCCTACTTTTGATGAAATATATATGGAGTTAGCCAGTAAATTGGCTAAGCGATCGCACTGTGTAAAAATGCATGTGGGAGCAGTACTTTGTAAAGATACCCGTATTATTTCCTTAGGGTATAATGGCCCGCCTGCGGGAACCCATAATTGCGATGAAGAATGGGCTGAACATGGATGCCCTCGCGATAGTAAAGGTGGTTGCTCACTTGCCATACATGCCGAACAGAACGCCATTTTATATGCTGCAAAGAATAAAGCATCTATGGAAGGTGCCACTATGTATGTAACCCTTTCTCCTTGTCTGGCTTGTGCACGTATCATATTTACATCAGGTATAAAAACGGTGTTTTACCTGAATTCTTATGGCGATTATAAGGGCATTAAATCAGATGAAGGAGTTGATTTCTTAAAGAAATTTGGAGTAGCCGTGCATAGATTGAAATTGCCTGAAGCTGTAAAAGAATAATTTTATTTATGCAAAACCAACCTGTTAATACACCTTCGCCTGCACCAACACAACGACCTGTTGTTATTGGTATTTCGCAAGGCGATATCAATGGTATAGGGTTGGAGACTATTATAAAGACTTTCTCGGATCCTGCTATGCTTGAAGTATGTACCCCTGTACTTTTCAGTTCAGGCAAAACTGTATCATACCATCGCAAGGCATTACAGGCTGAGCATTTTAACTACAATATCATTAGCGGGCTCGATAATATTCCTTCGCGTAAATTCAATTTATATAATTGCTATAACGAAGAAGTACCGGTTGAACTGGGCAAAGAGACTGCGCAAGGTGGATTGTATGCGGTTAAGTCGTTGCAAATTGCTTGCGATGCTTTAGAGAAAGGAAAGATAGATGCATTGGTAACAGCGCCGATAAATAAGCACAATACCCGCACTGATGCTTTCCCATATTCGGGACATACATCATATTTAGATGAGCGTTTTGGTAAAGGCAATTCATTGATGATGCTTATATCAGGCGACCTACGTGTTGCGCTACTTACAGAACATATACCTGTGGCTGAAGTTGCTGCGTCTATTTCTGTAGAAAAGATTTTAAAGAAATTAAGTACCCTGAATAAAACTTTAAAAGAAGATTTCAGTATTCAGAAACCAAGAATTGCAGTATTGGGCTTAAACCCTCATGCAGGTGATGGTGGTACACTGGGTAAAGAAGAAAAAGAAATTATAGAGCCTGCCATTAAAAAAGCGTTCCAGGATGGTTTGCTGGTATATGGCCCATATCCAGCCGATGGTTTCTTTGGCAATATGGCATTTAAAAAATTTGATGCGGTATTGGCAATGTACCACGACCAGGGATTGATACCATTTAAATACATGGCATTTGAAACCGGTGTGAACTTTACCGCAGGGATATCAGTAATACGCACCTCACCTGACCATGGTACTGCTTATGATATTGCCGGAAAGAATAAAGCTTCCGAAGCATCTTTCCGCCACGCGGTTTATATGGCTGTTGACTTGGTTAAGACGAGGAAGCAATACAAAAAACTCACTTCAAACCCGCTTAAGGTAACTGCTCCTTCGCAGCATGATAGCGGAGAATAACGTAGCTCTGAATGAAAAAGAAGGTAAGTCTATATTATAATCCCCGTTGCTCAAAATGCCGTGAAGCATTATGCATATTAGAGGAACAGGATATTCACCCGGAAATAATAGAATATCTTAAAACTCCACCAACAGAAAAGCAATTAAAAGAATTACTGAAGAAGCTTGGATTGAAGCCAACGGATCTATTACGAAAGAAAGAACCATTGTTTGAGAAAAAATTCAAGAATAAAAAGTTAAGCGATGCCGAGTGGGTAAAGGTAATGTGCAAGAATCCGATACTTATTGAAAGGCCTATTGCCATTGAAGGCGACAAGGCTATTATAGGCAGGCCAGTAGAAAGAGTTGTAGATTTTATAAAATAAATTCATGTTAACAATAAATAATAAAACCATGGAATTCAGAGTTGAAAAAGACACAATGGGCCCTGTGCAGATACCTGCCGATAAGATGTGGGGCGCACAAACAGAACGTTCGCGCAATAACTTTAAAATTGGCGGCAACAAAATGCCGATTGAAGTTATTTACGCTTTTGCTATTTTGAAAAAAGCAGCAGCGCAAGCTAACCAGGAACTGGGGGTATTACCTAAGGATAAGTGCGACATTATAGGTAAAGTTTGTGATGAGATTCTTGCAGGGAAACTTGATAATGAATTCCCTTTGGTAGTGTGGCAAACCGGTTCGGGTACACAATCGAACATGAACGTGAATGAAGTGGTAGCAAACCGTGCACATGTATTATTGGGTGGTAATTTAATGGATGAGAAAAAAGCCATTCACCCGAATGATGATGTAAACAAATCGCAATCATCTAACGATACCTTCCCGACAGCGATGCACATTGCTGCATATAAACTGATAGTTGAAAATACTATACCCAATGTTCAGTTGCTCCGCGATACATTAGATAAGAAAGCAAAAGCATTTAAGGATATTGTGAAAATTGGCCGTACTCACTTAATGGATGCTACACCTCTCACATTAGGACAAGAGTTTTCAGGTTATGTTTCTCAATTAGATCACGGATTAAGGGCACTAAAAAATACATTGGCGCACCTTTCTGAATTGGCGTTGGGTGGCTCTGCTGTAGGTACCGGGTTAAATACCCCGAAAGGATATGCAGTATTGGTGGCAGAAAAAATCTCTAAAGTATCAGGCCTTCCATTTGTTACTGCCGAGAATAAATTCGAATCACTGGCATCGCACGATGCTATGGTGGAAACATCGGGTGCATTAAAGCAATTAGCAGTATCGCTTATGAAAATTGCCAATGATGTTCGCTTACTCGCATCTGGCCCACGTTGCGGAATTGGTGAAATATTGATTCCCGAAAACGAACCTGGCTCATCTATTATGCCGGGTAAAGTAAACCCAACCCAGTGCGAAGCTATGACTATGGTTGCTGCACAGGTTGTGGGTAACGATATGGCGATATCAATTGGCGGAATGAATGGCCATTTTGAACTGAACGTGTTTAAACCGGTTATCATTTTTAACCTACTCAACTCAGCACGACTGATCGGCGATGCTTGCAATTCTTTTAACGAACATTGTGCTGTGGGCATAGAACCTAATTACGCTGATATAACCAAGAATCTTGAAAACTCATTGATGTTGGTTACTGCGCTCAATACCCATATTGGTTACGAGAATGCAGCCAAGATTGCCAAGACGGCACATAAAGAAAATAAGACTTTACGCCAGGTAGCATTAGAATTGAAGCTTGTTACTAATGAGCAGTTCGACCAATGGGTTGATCCTAAAAAGATGATAGGTTCTCTTTAAGAGTTAAGTTTTCTTTCTTTTCTCTTTTTATACTTGTTCCATAAAAACTGGAACAAGAGGGAGTAAAGAAGTATATCAATAAAGATACCTGTAAATATACTACCATTCGTATCAAATACGTGGTTGAGTATAAAGCCGAAGGGAGCGCATAATATCAGCCATATTGTTTGTCCTGCGGGGGTTATAAAATCATAATGTTTCCCGAAAATATCGCTGACAATTATATAGAATGCAGGGAAAAATAAAATGCCTCCTATAATGAAAGTTATAATAAAGACTTTAAACTTGATGATCCATTTAAGCATTCCTTCTTACTACATTAGTAGCAGTTGCCTGTTGTGTCGGAGTAATAACCACATCGCTAATATTAACATGGGCAGGGCGTGATGCTGCAAACCATACCAGTTCAGCAATGTCTTTTGCGGTTAAAGCATCAATGCCTTTGTATACATTCTTGGCTTTGTTTTCATCGCCATGATAGCGCACGATTGAGAATTCAGTTTCGGCCATACCCGGGCAAATGCCGGTAACCCGTATGCCATAAGGCAACAGGTCAATGCGGGTAGCTTTGGTAAGTGCATCAACAGCATGTTTGGTGGCACAATAAACATTACCATTCGCATAAACTTCTTTACCCGCAACTGAGCCAATATTGAAAATGTGCCCCTTTTTATTTTTTATCATTAAAGGCGCAATGGTGCGGGTAACATAAAGCAATCCTTTTATGTTGGTGTCTATCATCTTTTCCCAGTCTTCCGTATCACCTTCTTGTATAGAGCTAAGCCCGCTGGCAAGCCCTGCATTATTTACCAGCACATCAATACTCTGCCATTTATCAGGCAATGAACCCAGGTTCTTTTTCACTTTATCAAGCTTACGCACATCAAAATTTAGTGTCAGTACTTCTACGCCATACTTTTTCTCTAATTCGCTTTTTAGCTTGTCGAGCCTGTCTTTTCTTCTGCCTGTAATAATGATATTATAATGGTTAGCAGCAAATTCATGAGCTATTGCTTCTCCGAATCCTGCAGTGGCTCCTGTAACTAAAAGTATCTTTCCCATAAGTAACAATTTTTAACAAAATTATGAATTATGTATATATGGCATAAATATCAACATCGTCATTGTTTTTCATAACTTTGTAAGAGAAATAGTATGCGCCTTAAAATATACATAGCCATTGCATTATTGCTGCCCTTTTTAAAAGGGTACAGCCAAGCCAAGGGGCCTGAAGCATACTTCAGTTATGCTTCGTATAACACCCCATCAGGGTCAAGCTATTTTGAAACGTATTTTACTATCAGTGGCAATACAGTAAAGTATATTAAAAATGATAGTAGCCAATACCAGAGTAAGATACAAATTTCAATAAAGTTTAGCCAGAAAGACAGTGTTAAGCTATCAGATGTATATAACTTGCTGAGTCAGCCGGCAATTGATATAAGTAAGAAGCCTGACTTTAGCGCTGTGCAACGATATTGGTTACCTAAGGGAGAATATGATATTCAGGTGAAAATAGAGGATAAAAATAACCCTACCTCAAAAGCAGTTTCGGTAAAGGGCAAAGTGGAAATTGGTTATTCTGCCGACAGTCTGGCTATATCAGATGCCGAGTTGATAATGTCATACAGCCCTTCTCAGCACCCTAAGGCATATACAAAAAGCGGATACGATATGGTTCCGTATGTATACAGTTTTTATCCTCAAAGCCTGAAGGAATTGAATTTTTATATTGAAATATATAATACCATAAAAACATTTTCCGATTCGAAATTCGTAATTAAATATTTTCTTGAATCGGCCGAAACTCATAACCCTATAACTGAATATAGCAGCCTTTCGGTATATAAAGCCGATACAGTTATACCCATTTTAGGCACATTTAATATTGAAAAGTTACCAACCGGAAAATACAACCTGGTTGTGGCCGTGGTTGATAAGAGCAATAAAACTATTACTGAGCGTGGATATGGCTTCTACAGGTATAACCCCATTTCGGTAACTGCTTCTAAAAACTTAGATAAAATTGATATTAAAGGAACTTTTGCTGCTTATATCAGTACAAAAAATGATTCTCTGCGCGAAGATGTGAAGTGTCTTTACCCAATTGCAAATACAGAAGACAGGAGCTTTATTGATGATATAAATCTGCATGCTGATACTAATCTTTTACGCCGGTTCTTTTATAATTTCTGGGCCATGCATTTCCCCTCTGACCCTCAGCAAGGCTGGATTGATTATTTGAAACAGGTAAAGTTTGTGAACAAATTATTCAGCACCTTAACCAAAAAGGGATATATGGCCGACAGAGGTAGGGTTTACCTGCAATATGGTGCTCCGAGCCAGCGAGACCAATCGAAGATAAATCCGGCAACATATCCTTATGAAATATGGGAATATTACCAGATGAAAGATGGCCAGGTAGATAAGAAATTTATTTTTTATGAACCATCGCTTGCTACAAATGATTTTATATTACTTCACTCTACTGCTATTGGTGAGGTACAAGACCGCCAATGGCAACTTAAGTTATATACCCAGACAATAGGGCCATATAATGTTGATCAGAATAATGTGGAAGACCCATCGGGCGAAAATACCCTTGATGAATTTAGTAATCCCCGCTGACTTATATAAAACAGTATGCAGGTAGCGGTGGTAATACTCAATTGGAATGGAAAGACTTTTTTAGAGCAATTTCTTCCATTGGTTGTTGCCCATACGGGTAGCAATGCCGAAATCTATGTAGCCGATAATGCTTCTACCGACGATTCAATAGAGTTTCTTAAGAAGAATTACCCGGCAGTGCATTTGATACAAAACCCGCTTAATGGTGGATTTGCAGTTGGCTATAATTTATCGCTCAGTCAAATAAAAGCCGAATACTACGTATTGCTAAATTCAGATGTTGAGGTTACGGCAGACTGGATAAAAGCGCCTATAGAAATGATGGAGAGGGATAAAGCTGTAATGGCTGTTCAACCCAAAATAAAATCATACTTCGAACCCCAGAAGTTTGAATATGCAGGCGCTGCAGGCGGTTATATTGACGTGTATGGCTACCCTTTTTGCCGCGGGCGTATTTTCGATACTATTGAAAAGGATGAAGGACAGTATAATGACGAGAAAGAGATTTTTTGGGCAACAGGCGCATGCTTGTTTATCAGGGCATCTGTTTTTCATGAAATGGGCGGCTTTGATGAAGACCTGTTTTCGCACCAGGAGGAGATTGACCTTTGTTGGAGGATGAAATTAAAGGGCTACAAGATTATGTTTTGCCCGAATGCCGAAGTGTTGCACTATGGCGGTGGAATGCTGCCCAAATCGAACCCGTTTAAAACATACTTGAACTTTCGCAATAACCTTATTATACTGTGTAAAAATCATCCTACACGGGCTTTAAAGCAAATTGTTTTTCAGCGTATGGTACTTGATGGGTTAGCAGCAGCAAGGTTTCTTGTGCAAGGCAATTTTGGAGATTTTTGGGCTATACTCAAAGCGCATGGGCATTTTTATAAACATTTCCGCAAAACATGGCGGAAGCGTAAATTAGTGCAAGCATCGGTTACTAACCCGGAAGTTTCAGCTATTTACCGTAGAAGCATTGTGCGAAAATATTTTTTGCAAGGGAAAAAGCTTTTCTCTGAACTTGATCCGAAGGATTTCTATTAGGCATGGACTGGAAGTCGGCTTTAAATGGGTTTAAGGCATATTTGATGCTGGAAAAGTCGCTTTCGGGAAATACCCTTGAAGCCTATCAACATGATATTGATTTATTCCGGAAATTCCTGGAAGATAAACAGTATAATATTACACCCGAAAAGGTAAGTCTTAATAATTTGCAGGAATTTTTGGCATGGATAGGTGAAATGGCCATTGGTCCGCGCAGCCAGGCCAGGCTTATATCGGGCATCAGGGCATTTTATAAATACCTGTTAATGGAAGATGTAATTCAGCAAAGCCCTGCAGAACTACTTGAACTTCCTAAACTGCCGAAGAAATTACCTGAAGTATTAAGCATAGAAGAAATAGATATGCTTATAAAAGAGATCGATTTGAGCAAACCTGAAGGGCAAAGAAATAAAGCTATGCTCGAAACTTTGTATTGTTGCGGATTGCGTGTATCGGAACTCGTTGGTTTGAAAATTTCAGATGTATCTTTTGATGAAGAATATATTAGGGTAATAGGTAAAGGGAATAAGCAGCGCATTGTGCCATTGGGTAAAAGTACAGCTAAGCTTATTCGCATATATATGAATGAAGTACGTTGTCATGTTGCAGTGAAAAAGGAAGCGGAGGACATTTTGTTTTTGAACCGCAATGGGAATAAAATGAGTAGGGTAATGGCTTTTTTAATAATTCAAAAACTAAAAGAAAAGGCCGGATTGCACAAAAAAATAAGCCCGCATACGTTCCGTCACTCCTTTGCTACCCATTTGGTAGAGGGTGGAGCCGATTTGCGTGCAGTACAGGAAATGCTTGGGCATGAAAGCATTACCACCACCGAGATTTATACCCACCTGAACAGGGAATACCTGAGAGATGCTATTTTACGTTTTCACCCTAGAAAATAAAAAATGAGTTTGGAGAAAAAAATCTATTTCATATATTTGTTCTACAAAAGATAAGCTATGGCAGTATATAGGTTTAAAGTATATTTTGAGGACGATGAAAGCGTTTGGCGCGATATTGAAATAAAATCGGCTCAGAACTTTGAAGATTTGCACAATACTATACAAAAAGCCATCAATTTTGATGATGCTCACGGCGCTTCGTTCTATGTTAGCAATGATGCATGGCGCAAGGGAAAAGAAGTAAGAATATTGCGCAGCCGTAAGGCATTGCAGAAGGGAATATGGATGCATGAAACTAAAATAGCTTCGCTTATTGATGATCCGCACCAGAAATTTGTGTATGAATTTGACCCTGATGGTGCATGCTGGACCCTTCACGTAGAACTTTCAAAGATTTTGCCTGATTCACCTGTTGATTATCCACGCATTTCGAAAAGCCATGGTAATGCACCTGCACAATATAAAGCAACCGTACCTACCGATGTAGTTGAGGACGATGAAGATGTTCATTTGGAAGAAGATGATAATTATGTACATAAAGTAACAGAGCAATATCACGAAGGTGAGGGCGAAGGAGAAGAGGGCCCAATGGCGCTTCGTACCAAAACAGAAGCTGAAGAATTGGGAGAAGGTGCGGAAATGGTAGAGGAAGAAGAAGAGGGTGGCGAAGGATTTGAAGAAGAGGGTGGCGTAGAAGAAGAAGACATCTAATCAAAAAGTTTTGTTAAATAAATTACTGATAGCAATTGTTGGACCCACTGCTGTCGGGAAAACTGCTGTTTCCTTAAAACTTGCAGCACAGTTTAATACTGAAATTTTATCAGCCGATTCGCGCCAATTTTACCGCGAAATGGAAATTGGTACTGCCAAGCCTACCGGGGAAGAGCTACAAAAAGTCTCACATCACTTTATAAATAATCTGTCTATACAGGATGATTACAATGCAGGTAAGTATGAGAAAGAAGCACTTGTTTGTTTAAGCGGACTTTTCAAGACCCATGATAAAGCTATTTTAGTTGGAGGTTCGGGTCTTTTTGTAAATGCCCTTTGCGAGGGATTTGATGAACTGCCTGACGGGAACACAGAGTTAAGAGTAAAGTACGAAGATGTATTAAAAAATAAAGGCATTGAGGTAATACAAAAAGAATTAGAAGAAAAAGATCCTGCATATTATGAAACGGTAGATAAGAATAACCCTCGTAGGCTGATAAGGGCGCTTGAGGTAATACACCAAACAGGATTACCGTATTCACAGTTCAGAAAAAAGGAACCGAAGAACCGGGGTTTTAAAACACTTAAGATTGGACTGGACTTGGAAAAAGAAGAATTAAAAGAAAGAATAAATAAACGAGTAGATGAAATGCTTGTTAATGGATGGCTTGAGGAGTGCAAGGAGTTATATAAGTATAGAAAACTGAACGCATTAAAAACAGTAGGATATACCGAGCTGTTTGATTTTATAGTAGGAAAGAATGATTGGAATATAACGGTACAGAATATAAAGACCAATACATGGCACTACGCCAAAAGGCAGCTTACCTGGTTTAAAAAAGATTCAGATATAAAGTGGTTTTCTCCGGATGACCTACCAGCAATAATGGAATATATTGCAAAAGCCTAAAAGTACAATAAGTGGAACTTGAATTTCTTTTGACTGAATTCAACTGTTGGCATAGGAACTTTAATAAATGATACTGCTCCGAACACAGCTTTTAGTGCGCCTGAATTAGTTGGTATACGGGTAAGGTCAATATCGAGCGAACAATAATATTGTCGGTAACGGTCAAAAAATAATTCATCTCCATTACTATTATATATAGGCGGATTTTTTGTGCCACCTACCATTCCCTCAGCACCATAACCAAAATCGAGGCAGAGCCATTGTGGTACTTTATTGCCTTTGGGTAGAAAGGAGGCAATAGCAATTGCTACCCAATAAGTTTGCCCGTTATAGTCTTTAATACTTCGCTCAAGAGCATTTGTTCCAAGCTCATCGGGCCGGTATTGGGCATACATACTTGGATGGAATGATATTTTCATACTCACTCGCTGCTCTCCCCATCCTCCTTCCTGCAAACCATAAAGACTTGCCCCGGCAGTATTGGCAATCATATCGCCGATTGAAAAGCCCCATGCGCTCGAAAAGCCATCGAAAATTTCAATATTGGTTTGGTATGCCATAGCCAGCGCCGACCCATAATAGGTAGACCTGGAATGATCTATGCCGCTCCAGCGATAAAGAGCTGAGGTAATGCGGCCGATAGTATATGCTGTAAGTGCATGCCCCAGCTTATCCATTTGCAACCATTCCTTATTATCGTTAAACAAATGAAAAGGTGAGTGTGCATAATTTTTATACCATAGTAAATTAAGCCCTACCATCGAACCGGCATATAAGCTACCTTCTGCTGCCAATAAGGGTACCAGGCGATTATTATTAAGAGTTGTGGCGGGCGAAAAAAAGCTTTGAGCTGTTAATGTGCAGCATAAAGTTGCTGATAAACAGCAAGTTACTAATATTTTACGTAAAAGGTTGTCGGGTTTCAATTTTTTTTTAATTTTGCGCCACATAAACCAACAAAAACATTTACAAAATGAAAAAGTTATCAATCGTTGCTGCTCTTCTGTTCGCTTTTGGAACCGTTGCTTTTGCTCAAGAAAAGAAAGCTGAAGCTAAGAAAG
Source organism: Bacteroidota bacterium (assembly GCA_013289475.1). GTDB lineage: Bacteria > Bacteroidota > Bacteroidia > JABEUT01 > JABEUT01 > JABEUT01. Next base: position 29,157 of record JABCZW010000010.1, on the reverse strand, counting down.
AAGACAAAAAAGAAACCAAGAAGGCTGACAAGAAAGCTGACAAGAAAGCTGACAAGAAAGCTGCTGACAAGAAATAATTTGTCTGTACTTATTAAAAAAGGCCGTTTCGTTGAAACGGCTTTTTTTATTTGTAAAAGTTCCACTTCTATCATTTTCCAATAGTGTGTAAATATTCCAGGTACAATCCTGCCCCGCCAAAGTAGGTAGGTAAAATTAGTCCCTGTATATGGTCAAGGGCTACTTTGAAAGTTGATTTGGCAGTCTGCTTCGAAAGCATTAATTCTGCATTTACAGTTCCATATCCTCCAAAACCAAGTTGGGCTGCAGCCATCCAGTTGTTCGCAAGGTATTTATCGCCCTGTACGTAATAGTACCCCACGGCATTCGCATTAAACATATACCAGTAACCAAGTTCAAGATGATATTTGCCAAAGTCGGTATTGCTGTTAATGCTTAGCGTAGAAGGAATAGAGTAGAAGAACGATTTTTTTGCAAAGGGCAGATATTTGTTCTGCACACTATCTTTTGAAGTTGAATTGAAACTAACATTTTGCAGGTCGGTTATATTGTTAATGCTTACCCCGTCGTAGTGATAAGCGGTGTCTTTATGATAGTATAACGATTTATTGTTCCAGAACATAAAACCAACATCGGTCAGGCTAAACGAAATTGTGCTGTTTCTTTTACCCAGTTTAAGCGGTGCTTTAAAATAGAGATCCATAGATGCACCATAGCCGTTCACAGGTCTTTTATTGGCAGCGGTATCGCTTTGAAACATTTCAGTATTTGTATTAAACTGCAGGCTTTGCCCGGTAGGGTCGGTATAAAGCGTGGCGTTTTGTGCATTTATAGCTAAAAGTTGTTGCCCGGTTAAAAATGAAAGGCCGATACCAAATACTCCTTTACCTCCAAAATTTGTAACTACCATTCCAATTTCTGCCTGCTGATAGCTTGACATGTTAAGTGAGAATGGCACGAGTTTAGCCGTTTGGCCTGCATACATGGCATTGCCATAAAAAGCCATGTTAAACACATCTCGCGAAAAATCGGTGTTTAAATATGATTTATGCCTGATTGCAAAAAAGAAATTAAATACCCTTGTTTGAATTGAGTCGTTATGCCACACCCCGTAAATGCCATAATTAAGGTTATACCCGATGCGGTTAAACTTGCCAAGATTTGATTCAACCTGCTGTTTCAGGTTATCTCCTATATAATTACCTAATAATATGTTTACAGCAAATGAACTGGTAATACAGGTGGAATTTGCATCGGCGCTGCCATAAACGCCTCCCACAAAATTTTTCTGTGCAGGTACCTGTACCATGGCATCGTTCCATTGTGCATTGATACTTGAAGATACTAATGAGCCAATTACCAGTAAAATGTATGATATTCTTTTCACGCTAGCTTCAAACATAAATTTATCCTTTCACCTGGTAATCGAAGTTGCCTACAAGCTTAATATTTAACTGGTAAGTACTATATATTTTACTGTATTTTATACCGATGCAAGTAGTGCAGCCTGTATTAAATACAGCTTTAATAATTATATTTTTTGCCGAGAATAAAGCATTGGCCTGATTAGTATTTAAGGTTATAGGAATAAGAGAGTTTTTTGGAATTGTTACTATCCCCCTGTAATTAGTATCGGCTGCGTAAATGAGTTGTGGAGAAGCACATAAAGAATCTGTTATATGCATATTGTTATCTAATATATATATCTGCAGGCCGGCACTGAAAGGGAACATGTTGGTTGCATAAATGCTGAATGTTCCGCTTTTAATTTGTTTCGCCTGGCTCGAATTGGCAAAACTTACCGGCGTAGTATCTTGCAGGGTAAGGTTATTGGCAGCAATATTTAGCGGAACAGATATATCAAAATAAGCTTTTATGCCTTGTCCATAGAAAGCAAAATCGGTAAATCCTTCATTTCCTATTGGCGGGGGGTTGGTAGTAATTTGTATGCCATATCCAATAGAAGTAGGCATATTATCAACCCATTTTAAAATATCAGAATTATTTGGAGTTAGATTGAATGTTTTGATTGAAGGTGTAACGGGCGATAGCGGGTTATACGTTTGGGTTGCCCGGTTAATATTAATGGCATTATTTATAATACTGGCAGTAAGTGGAAAATTGGTTCCTCCGGGTCGAGAATTTATAGAGGTAAGTTGAGATATAAATGCCCTGGCATCAACTCCGAAACCATTTTCGAGAGTGAAATTTACAGTTACATCGTTTAAATCTAATATACCCGAAGATATATTTTTAAATAAAGGAAAACTTGCCTGACTAGGCCCAATTGATTTGGTAATTTGACCAAAATATCCTTGCCCGTAATAAGGTATTATATTATAAAATGTTGCTGTTATAGTTACGCCGTTCGGATTAAATGCACTTATTACAAGTGTTCCCCCACTTGGATCAACAATACCACTTATACTTGTTGTTATAAGGTTATTGCCGTTATGCATAGGGCCAGTAAAATCAACTGTGTAACCGCTTAAATCGTAAAATGTATCTTTAGTAGCAGGAGTAGTGGCATTACCTGCAGGAACTTTTACGACCACATTTAATGGGTTTCCACCTAAAGTAGCGCTGGGGACGGAGTAGGTATAGTCAGTTGGTTGAGTTAAGTAGCTACTGACACTTACTTTAACATAGCCTGACTTAATAATTGCATTTGTGAGTTCTACACTGCCTGTTTTATATTGAGTTGGGCCGGTAGGTGCCGGAAGTGGCAACGCGCCTCCAGGAAGCACTGTAGTAGGGGCACTTGGAATTTGATTGACTAGTGTAGTATCCGGTATTTTGAGCAGGCTATCCATATTCAGGCTATAAAGCGAATCGCTATAAACCAGTGTGACAAAACTATCAGCTGGGTTTACTTTTACCGAGGTATTGGTAACCAGGTTGTTGATAGAGAGAGAGGTTTTAACGAGGGGTGCCAGTATTTGGGTATCCCAGGTAGGGGTACTTTTACGGCAAGCGAATATACTTACCAGACAAAACAATAAAATAAGAATAAGGGCTCTTTTTCCTCTATTCATAATATAAGTGGGCTATGCACACTATACAAACTTAGCGATTTTAGGGATATAAACCATATACCTTCCTATTTTTGTAATATGCAATGGTAATTATGGCAAAAGAGCGCATTGATAAAATAAATAATACCCCCTTAAACTTTGTAATTGGCAAGGAACGATCGGGTACTACCCTGTTGCAGGTAATGCTTAATGCCCATTCGCAAATAGTTGCTCCGCCTGAATCTCGTTTTATAATGTTGCTGTATCGCAAGTATGGGTCGAAAAGGAATTGGAGTGAGAAAGCAGTACGCGATTTTTGCGATGACCTGTATGCTGAAAACTTATTTAAGAAGTACTGGAATATTGATAAAGAGAAATTGTGTTCATCTCTTGTTGAAATAAAAGGGAGTTTAACCTATTCCTTGCTCTGTAAAACAGTTTTTTATCATTTTGCCCCGGCTGGAAAGGATATTAAAATGTTTGTAGATAAAAACCCCATATATTACTATTTCATTCCTGAGATAGGTAAGATGTTTCCCGGCGCGAAATACATTCACATTGTGCGCGACTACAGGGCCAATATAATAAGCCATAAACGCATTAGTGATATTTACCTGAGTATTGCCGATATGGCATACCGCTGGTTAAAAGTGCATGAGATGATTGAGGAGGCTAAAAGTAAGGCTCCTCAACAATGGATTACATTAAAGTATGAATCACTGGTGACTGACCCTGAAAAAGCTTTGAAAGAGATTTGCGGCTTTTTAAATATTCCGTTTGAAGAAAATATGGTGCAAAGCCATAACACTAAATTGTTTGAAGGGTTCTATAAAAACAAAGAAGGAACTGCATTTCAAAAATTTCATGGTAATATGTTCAAGCCAATTAATGCCTCATTGGCTGATGAATGGAAGGAAAAGATGCCAGCCGATGACCTGGCTATTGCTGAATCAATTGCAGGGCAATTCGCTGAAAAGACGTACGGGTATAAAATATATTCTGAAAAGACCGGCTATCATATCAGTTCAATAAGATTTTTTATTGTGAAATGTAAGTACGTTTTAATAAAGAAGTACATTAAGTTATTAAAGTATAGATGGATGTTTTTTATGCATAAGTATTTTGTTCCGGCTTTATTAAGAATATTAAATTCAAAATAACCATGAAAAGACTTGAGAACAAAGTTGTATTTATAACTGGCGGCAGCTCGGGTATAGGAAAAGCATCGGCATTGGCAGCAGCAAATGAAGGGGCCATTGTTGTTATTGCGGACCTTGAAGAAACAAATCATGCGAAGACAATTAATGAAATAATCAAGACAGGAGCTAAATGCCTGTTTGTACCTATTGACGTTTCGGATGTGAATAGCGTGAAAAAAGCTATTTTTATAACAGCAGAAAAATTCGGAAGACTGGATGTGGCATTTAATAATGCGGGCATAGCATATAGTTATACCAGTATACACGAAACACCCGAGGATGTATGGAATAAGCAGTTAGCTGTAAACCTTACAGGACAATTTTATTGTGTAAAGTACGAACTGCAACAGTTTTTAAAACAGGGTGGTGGAGTAATTGTAAATATGGCCTCGCTCGGTAGTCTTAAAGCTATTGAAGGATTGGTTGCTTACACCGCAGCTAAACACGGTGTTTTAGGAATTACAAAAAGTATAGCCTTAGAATATGCTTCTAAAAATATCCGGGCAAATGCTATTTGCCCTTATTATATTGAAACGAACATGATAAGCACTGCCCCCGGAGAACTGCGTAAAGAATGGACCGAGCGTACTCCAATGAAGCGCATGGGTAATCCTGAAGAAATAGCAAAGGCATTTATATATCTAGCCTCTGACGATTCCAGCTATTGTAATGGGATAGAAATTACGCTGGATGGCGGAGTGATGGCCTAAAAATGAACTTGCGAAAAGATGACCATTGATGAGATAGAGAAAATACGCAAAATGCCTTTTGTATTTACACTTGGCCTGGGTCGTTCCGGTACTACCTTATTACAATCTGTATTCGATGCACACCCTAACATTGTAGCACCTCCCGAATCGAAGTTTATTATACTCTTATATCCAAAATTTTACCACATTAAAAAATGGACCGAGGAGAAAATCCATGAGTTTGTTGATGCCTTATATATCGATCCGCTTTTTTCTATGGTGTGGAACCCTGACAGGGCAAGGCTTTTAAACGATTTGCTTTCAGCAAAAGATAATGCCGATTACTCCTTATTATGTAAAATAGTGTGCTACCACATGCGGGGCGATAAAGAGAATATAATGCTGATGGCATTTAAAACTCCTATATACACTCTATTTGTCCGTAAGCTCGAGGCTTTATTTCCTGAAGCAAAATTCATACACCTGGTAAGAGACCCAAGGGATAACTTACTTAGCCAGATCAAATCATTCCATGTTGGCGACCCTTTATATAGTAGCCAAATGTGGCTTGGTTACAATTCCATTCTGGAAAAGAGAAAGCAATATAGCCCCGCAAAGTATTATACAATGTATTATGAAAAAATGGTAGGGAATTTGGAAAGCTCTATGAAAGGGCTTTGCGATTTTTTGAAAATTCCATATCATGTCAGTATGCTTCAACCTAAACCCAGTAAGTTTAAAGATGAGGAGTTGTTTAAAGAAGCACATAAAAGTCTTTTGTCTCCGATAAATACTTCAAATATTGGCGGATGGGAATCTGACTTAAGCTCTTACGATAAATCAGTTGTGGCATTGATTTCCGGAAAATTTGCAAGCGAAAAGTATGGCTATGATTTTAAAATGGATATAGATTCAACGGTTCCCCAATTCAAATTGTCGAAAAGCAAAATAAAGTATAAACTCTGGCAGAATTTTACCCTTTTCAGGTATAAGAATTTAAGCCTTAATATTTTGTATTCAAAGATTAAGCGGCGAATAAAAGGAGATAAACTTGCTATATGGAACTACTTCTAAGCGCTTTAACCGTATAAACGAGTAAGTATAGCGAGTTAAATAAAAATGACTTTATAAATCCTGGAGTTGCGTTTATCAATTTGCTTTTTCTTTCCAGGTGAAAAATAATATGCCTTGTCCTGATTGTGGCGCAAATATTTTTTTGTTTACTTAAAAATTCTGGCCTTACCACATCAACAATTAAAACAATTCTTCGTTTGTCGGTATTGTTCCATGCCATGTGCTTGTGGGCGTCATTAAAAAACAACCATTCTCCTTCCTTCCAGCTTTTTTCTTCACCTCCGACACGTATCCCGCAATCGGGCAAGCCTGTGGGAACTTCAATTCCCAGGTGACATCTTAATACAGCATTGGTATCACCCCGGTGTTCTTTAATAGTGGTATTTGGCGCTAAACGGCTGAAGGAAACTGAAACCATGCCAGGAATTGAACCCAGGTAATTTGCCAATTTCGGGCATTGTGTTTTTAAATCTTTCCCGCGTATTCGCGACCCCCAAAATAGGTATGATAAAGAACTCCAGCCATTGTTGGTAGCTATTCCTAAATAAGAGTTTGAAGTGAATTTTTTATCCTGTTCTTCTATGAGTTTCCTCGCCTCCTCCTTAATTGCAGGCCAATATTTCTTAATATCCGAAGTCCAGGCGTAATCAGCTACATTAAAAAAACAAGGTTCGTTCTCTTTGTACTTTTCTTTACCCGATGCATACCATAATTCACTCATGCCATGTTATTAAGAGTGCAGCTTATGCTTTTCTTTCTGTTGCAGGTAAGAATCTATGTGCCTTTCTTTTTTGCTCGGGTAAATATCGGGTATGGTAACCAGTATTCCGGTTTCTTCTACGCCGCCAAATTCAGGGTTAAGACAGGTACCAAAGGTTTTCATTGTTGATGAAAGATTCATGTATGAGTTTACCAAAGGAGGAATATTTTCTCCCAATGCCCTTACTGCCTGGTTAAGAATAATATGGCCCTCTTTATAATCTTTACCTTTTAGTTTAGCTGCAAACCTGCGCATATCGTGGTTAAGCGGAAGCGGCTCAATAGGCACAACCAAATTTTCTTTATTCGGAAAATAATATTGCATAAAATATAATATCATATCGCGCGCCCTTACATTAAAATGGCGGTACATGGTTACCTTGCCAAAAAAATATTTCATATTCGGGTAATCTACTACCAATGCGCCAAGGCCATCCCATAAATTGTCCAGCGAAAACAAACCTTTACGATTAGCTGAAGAGGGTTGATAATCGGGTTGCACAAAAGAGCGTCCTAATTCAATAGTAGTGGGATAATAATCTTTTAAGAACTTGCTGCTGAATTCAAAAAGTTCAACGGTTGCAAGTTGTATAATATCGTTTTTTACAGGGGCATCTTTACAGCACATAAACCTGTAAGAGCCCACAATGGCTTTATCCTCAGGGCTCCACACAATAAGTTGTTTGTATGGCTTTTCGTTGGTATCGAACTCATCAAGGTCATATGCTTTGCCTGTTCCGCCACCCGCATAACGGAAAGTAAGTTCGCGCAGCCTGCCAATTTCTTTTACCACACCCGGTGCATTATGGTAGGTTACAATATATATTTCGTTCTTGCCATAATTAGTGTTTCGTATAAACTTGTCGCGCGTAAGCTCCGATGCAAGTACATCGGCCGGAATGGGTGGAATTATGGGTTGCATATAAATATTTTTTGAGCGTCAAACTTTAATAGGAGCCTTAAATAAAATTTCGTTTACAATATTTTCTTTTAGCCTGTATAATTCATCCTGGAACATAATTGCCATTTTTGCATCATTGCGTGATTCCATAAAGGTAGTGAAAGAAACCGGTTTACCAAAATAGACCACAAGACGCTTGTCTTTTTGCCCGAACATTTCATCAGGCAGGAAGAACATTTCAATGTTTATCTTTATCCCGAGCCTTTTGCGCCATTGGGCAAAGCGGTAAAAAAAGTTCGAATTCTTTCCTTCAATCCAAATAGGTATTATATCCTTTTTATAATACTTGGCCTGGGTTATAAAGCTTTTTTTCCAGCGAAGGTCTTTTATGGTTTTGTCCGGTTGCCTGCGCGACACCAATCCGGCAGGAAATATTGGAATGGCATAATTTGAACCATATATTTCATCTACCAGTTCCAGCATTTGGCGGGTGCTGTGTCCGTTTATATTTACCGGTACAAGAATATCATCGAGGTTTTTAAGGTTAAGCAATATTTCATTTACAAAAAACTTAATATCGGTACGCACTTTTGCAATTGAACTGATTACTGCAAGCCCATCGAGGCCGCCCAGAGGATGATTAGCTGCAAAAATATACCCGCCTTCTTTTGGTATGTTTTCAATTCCTTCAACAAGTACATGAGCCCCCATTGATGCAAGCGCTGCATTGACAAATTCAATGCCCCTTGTATTTTGGTGTTTATCAAGAAACTGATTTATCTGGTCTTCATGAACTGTTCTTCGTACATAATTTATAAGAAACCCGGGGATGAACCGATAGGCTTTTGATGCCTTGGTTTTCAGTAACTCATCTATGTTAATTTGCAGCTTTTCCACTCGTATACACCTTATTAGATTTACTACAATCGAAACAAATATAATAATTGATTAGAAGATAAAGGGAAACTTAAATAATGCAATAAGAATAACTTTGCCTTATATAAGAAGTGAAACGCAATGCAAAGTGATATAAAAGAAACAGGTGGTTTTTTTGGCAATAGGAAATTGGTCCGGGCATTAGTTGTTTCATTAATTTTCTTTTGCGTTCAATTCGTACTGGTTCATTATCACGAGCTTTGGACCGACGAAGTACATGCCTGGGAAATAGTCAGGTGTAGCCATTCGTTCCATGAACTTCTTTTTAATACTCGTTATGAAGGCCATCCTCAGGTTTGGTTTATGATTCTGTACTTCCTGCAAAAAATTACAGTTAGTTATTTTGCTATGCAGGTTGTTCACGTATTTATTGCTTCCTGTACCGTGTTTGTTTTCTGTTTCTTTTCCCCTTTTAAATTATGGCAGAACATATTGTTTTGTGCTGGTTATTTTTTTAGTTATGAATATTCAATAATTAGCCGGAACTATGCCATAGAAGTGTTTATGCTGTTTTTATGTGCCGGGGTTTATACCCGGTATCATGGTAAAAACTTGGTTGTTCTTTCTATACTGTTTTTTCTCTTCTTTCAAACCAATGTGCTTGCCATAGTAATCGGCCTGTCGTTCTTTACTTATATACTATGGAATATTTACGAAAAAGATAAAACAAATATTAAGCGTTTTTTTGTTCCTGTAATTATTATTATAGCCGGCATAATTACAGCCGGAGTAACAACATTACCTCCCGCTGATACGGCATTTGCCGGGTGGAATATTAAGCCAGATGCGCATGGTTTTATCAGGGTTTTATCCAGAAGCTTTATCACGTATTTTCCTTTTCCGGAGTTGACTTTACATTTCTGGAACTCTAATTTCATGGATACTTTCCCTCACCATCTGATTATTGAAGCAATACTGGCAGTTATTGTGCTTTTTCTTGTCAGTATTCTATTCAGAAGTAACAGAAAAATATTGCTTTTGTTTTTTGCCGCTACTATTGGTGCATGGTTATTTTATTACATTAAATACTTTGGTTATATAAGGCATCACGGGCATTTGTTTCTCATATTTGTTCTTTGCTACTGGTTTTATTCTGCTGATGGTTCGGTAATGAGAGATAAGCTTAGCGGAATGATAAACCGTTATTTTGTAACGGCAATATTAGTAGTGCAATTTGCTGCTTCCTGCTGTGCTAATGCTTATGATATAAAATATCCTTTTTCTAACGATATTCCCGCAGCAAAATATATTCAAGCAGAGAGATTAGATACATTGCCAATGGTTGGAGATGCTGATTTTTGTGTATCAGGAATAGCAGGTATCCTTCATGAGGATGTATATTATATGCGCCCTGCTAAATGGGGTAAATATATTTTACCTGACCAGAACTGGGGGCCGTTCATTCATTTTGAGGAAAAGGATATGTTATTTGAAGTAAATAAAATAATGGAAGAAAGGAAATCTGATATAGTTGTTATTCTGTCATATCCTTTCCGAGATTATAAGCCACTAAAATGGACTCTTTTGAGCACATTTGATAGTTCAATAATGGGCGAAGACTATTACCTATACCGTGTCAACTATATTCCGAAAAACCTGGAAGTGCTTAATAGTAATGCAGAGGCACTGATTGGCAAAAGTCAATTCCCGGAAGCGATGAAATTGCTTGAAAAGGCGATACAAATAAATCCACATTATGGAGCTGCCTATATGAACCTTGCGGACTGTTATAACAACGGATTAGGTAATTATGAAAAGGCCCTTGCTAATATTGACAGCGCTATGAAATATTCTCCACGAGATTACAAAGTTGTATTTGATAAAGGTGCCATTTTATATAATGGCGGGCACAGAAAAGAAGGAGTAGCGTCTTTTAAAGAGGCTATAGAACTTGATCCGCAAAATATAAATACATATTTGACAATTGGTAAGTGCGATAGTGCATTAAAAAATTACGATGATGCAATTACATATCTGAAAATGGCATTAATAATAAAACCCGGTAATAAGGTTATAAAAAACGCAATAACTAATTGCAATATGGCCAGGAATAATAAATAAGTTTATATTACCATAATGATGAAAAGAATAGTTATAGCAGTTGTACTTATAGCCTTTGGCTTATGGGGCTTTACCCTACTAAACGACACTAAAAAAAACTCGTTGACTGTTGAGCAAAAAACCGGCGCATCGGGGCTAAGTAACTATACTGTTATTTATAAGAACTCAACTAAAATTGATTTTGAAATTACCCGTCCAGATATAAAAGATACTGGCATTTTGCTTTGTATTCCGGGGGCATTTACTACGCTCGATAATTATGTAATTGATGGCCTGTATATATGTAAGGGCACTGTTGGAAACAAGGATAAAATTAACCGCACACTTGGCGGAGGGATTAAAATTATTAATGGGGAATGTATCATATTCCACACCAATTATGGCAAGCTGCTTACAGATAGCCTGCTTAATTCTATTGAAACTCAAAAAGGTTCGTTCTTTCAGCAAATATGGATGATTGATAATGGCAAAATTGCCGGTTTTGCTGAAGATGTATTGACTTACAGAAGAGGAATAGGCATTTTTAAAAATGGAAAAACAGCCATAATAGAAAGCATATCACCTGTTAATCTTAAAACTTTTGCTACCGACTTATTAGGATTAGGTGTACAAAACCTTATTTATACCGATATGGGTTCCTGGGATGAAGGCTGGTATCGTAATCCTGATAATGGAAATATTACTTCAATGGGCAATAGTCACACCCAAACGGCAAAACAAAGTAACTGGGTAGTGCTTAGAAAATAAACCACCCTTTCTCCCACAATTTCCCCCTTTAAAATTATAGCTTCTCTTCAGGTCCCATTTTGCAATCCATTTCCACGGATATTTTCCTGTTTTTTTCATAATCCCACTTTTCTCCCACAAAAAAGTTAATAACGTTCCGGTAACGTCAATTCCCTTGAAAAGCCTGTCAAAAGCCTGATTGGGAAATATTTTGCCATGCGGAAAATTTAACCTTAAGTTAAAGTTTTCAACAAAGTGGGAAAAAGTGGTAAAAGGTGGGAATTTTTTCACTACTTTTACACCTCAATAAAAACGACCTAAATGGCAGCTCTTATCGGAGAATATGAATGCAAACTTGATGACAAGGGGAGGCTTATGCTTCCTGTTGGGCTCAAGAAGCAGCTGCCGAGCAAAGAGCAAAAGCATTTCGTAGTTAACCGCGGGCTCGATAAACAGTTAAACCTATGGCCGAAAAAAGAGTGGCACAAGGAAACCGCAAGCTTTAGCAAGCTCAACCTCTACAAGCAAAAGGACAGGGAGTTTGTGAGAAGGTTTAATGCCGGAGCAACTGAAGTAGAACTGGATGGTTCGGGCCGTTTGTTATTGCCGAAGTCGTTAATGGAGCACGCGGGAGTTGAGAAGGATGCTGTATTGTTTGGTTTCTCAAACCGCATTGAAATATGGTCGAAACAAGAATATAATAAATACATGAAGCAGGGCGCTGATGATTTTGCCGCCCTTGCCGAAGAAGTAATGGGTAAAATACCGAATGATAGTAACGGAGATGTATCATAGAGCGGTACTTCTAAAAGAAAGTATCGAAGGATTAAACATCATAGATGGAGGGACATACGTCGACGCTACATTCGGAGGAGGAGGACACACCAACGCAATACTTGAAAAGTTTACAGGAGGCAGAGTAATAGCCTTCGACCAGGATAAGGATGCCTTTGCAAATATTAATTCAGACAAGAGGCTGGAATTGGTTCATTCCAATTTCCGTTTCATGGCAGAGCAGTTAAGTGCCAGGGGTATAGCCAAAGTAGATGGTATACTGGCCGATCTCGGAATATCTTCTCACCAGATAGATACACCTGAACGTGGTTTTGCTACCCGCTTCGATGCCTCGCTTGATATGCGGATGAACAATGATGCTACGCGTACTGCAGCAGATATAGTTAATACTTATCCGGCAGCAAAACTTCAAAAAATGTTTTCGGAGTATGGCGAAATAACAAATGCGGCCAATTTAGCCCGTGTTATTGAAACGGCAAGAAAGGTTAAGCATATTAAAACTACAGGAGAACTAATAGAAGCTATTAGTATTTGTACTCCACCGCAAATTGCCCATAAGTACCTGGCACAGGTATTTCAATCGTTACGTATTGAACTGAATGAAGAAGTAGATGCATTAAAAGATTTATTGCGCCAGAGCGAAACGGTTATGAATAAAGGTGGAAGGTTGGTTATCATCTCTTACCATTCGCTGGAAGACAGGTTGGTGAAAAATTTTATACGCAGCGGAAACTTTGAAGGCATACCGCAGAAAAACATGTACGGACACGATCTGCGCCCATTTGAACCGGTAACAAAAAAGCCCATTGCCCCGGGCGAAGAAGAGATTTCATCGAACAGCAGGGCACGCAGCGCAAAATTGAGAATAGCAGAAAAGATATAAAATGAAGAACAGGTTAAAAACAGATATAGAGCAAGAAGTGAAACTGAAGGAGCCGGTTGTTGAAGCGCCTGCGCCGGAAGTTGAAACCGAGCCTGTTGCTAAAAAAAGCAACAAGGTTGGCCGTGCTGTTACCTCGGTAGTGAGTGGCCGTTTTCTTATTTCTGAATCAACGCTTAAGTATATGCCTTTCTTCTTTTTTCTCGCGTTCCTGGGTATGCTGTATATAGCCAACGGGTACTTCGCACAATCGAAAGACAGAGAACTTGATACACTGAACACACAGATAAAAGAACTGAACACACAATTCCAGATAGCGAAAGCAAAGCTGATGTATTTAAGCAAAGAATCGGAAGTGGCAAGGGCCACAGCGAATATGGGATTGAAGGAATCGGTAATACCGCCCGACAAAATTGTAATAGATAATAAACTGGCAAAGAAGTAAATGGAACCAAGAAAAGGCACATTACTCCGTACGTACCTCTTATATGCATTTATGTGCGTATTGGGTATTGTTATTACCGTACGGGTGGTGTCTATACAATATTTCCAGGGCAATAAATGGAAAATTGCTGCAGCTAATATGACGACATCATATTATACCATTGAGGCAATGCGTGGTAATATATATGCTGCCGATGGTAACCTGTTAGCAACATCATTACCATATTATGATATTGCAATGGATGTGAATACCGATTACTTAAGTGATGAGATTTTTAATTCTAAGATTGATTCACTGAGCAATTGTTTTGCGAAGTTGTTTAAGGATAAGTCAGCGGATGAATATTATAGAATATTGAAGAGTGCACGTTCATCGAATGATAGGTATGTGTTGTTACACAAAGCTGCTTCGTATGAGCAATTACAGAAAGTAAAACATTTCCCCTTACTGCGCCTGGGCAGGAACAAAGGTGGAATGATTGTAGAACAAAACTACAAACGCGAGTTGCCATTCCGCGATCTGGCTGAACGTACAATTGGCTATACCCGCGATAATATTAATGTAGGCCTTGAGGGTGCGTTTGATGAATACCTGAGAGGAGATAGCGGGCGTATATTAATGGAAAAGTTGGCAGGCGGAGTAAAAGTTCCTGTAAATAATAACGATGATGTGCAGCCGCAAAATGGACAAGACATTGTTTCTACTATAAATATTAATTACCAGGATGTTGCGGAAACATCGTTGCGTGAGCAACTTATAAAACACAATGCTGATCATGGTTGTGTAATATTAATGGAAGTAAAAACCGGAAGAGTGCTTGCTGCAGCTAACCTTGCGCGTAAAGATTCTACCGGTAAGTACGAGGAATCATACAACTATGCTTTGGGCGAAGCTGCTGAACCAGGTTCAACCTTTAAGCTCTCTTCATTGATAGTTGCCATGGAAGATGGTTATGTAACTAATTCTGATAGTGTTAACCTCGAAAATGGTACCCACCAGTACTATGACCGTGTAATGCACGATGCCGAACATGATGAAACAGGTTGGGTGAGCGTACAAAGGGCATTTGAAATGTCATCGAATGTAGGAATATCGAAGGAGATATTTAAATATTATGAACACCAGCCTAAAAAGTTTGTCGATGGCCTTTGCCGCCTGGGCTTGGATAAGCCATTGAGCTTAAGCATACCCGGTGAAGGAACACCTAAGATGCCAAACCCTTCTGATAAGAGTTGGAGTGGTGTGAGCCTTCCATGGCTGGCGATTGGCTATGGTGTAGAAGTTACTCCGTTACAAACCCTTAGTGTTTACAATGCTGTTGCCAATAATGGCATAATGGTAAAGCCAAGGTTTGTTGACGCTTTAATGAAAGATGGTAAAGTAGTGAGGACATTCCCTACACAAGTAGTTAATCCTGCAATCTGTTCTTCCACCACACTTAAAAAATTAAGGAAACTGCTTGAGGGTGTTGTATTGCGAGGCACTGCAAAGAATCTTAATAATACTGTTTATTCCATTGCAGGGAAGACGGGAACCGCGCAGATTGCCGGTAAAGGTAAGTATAAATCAGAGGGTAAGATAAATTACCAGGCATCATTTGTAGGCTATTTCCCTGCCAACAACCCTGAGTATTCATGTATAGTAATTATGAACTCTCCAAGCTCAGACGGGTATTATGGAAACATTACTGCAGGCCCAATCTTCAGGGAAATTGCAGATAAGGTGTATGCAAGCAGTATAAAGATAGACCCTGCTGTAAATGCAGTTGCAGGTAATGTAAAACACAATGCCCCTGCAGTAAAGAATGGTGATTTTAAAGATATAGACAATGTATTGCAGAGTATGAATATTGCTTTCCGGAGCTCAATTAAGAATGGCGGCTACGCAAATGTTGACCTGCAGGATTCTACTATACATATTACTTCGGACAATCCTCAAAGAATGCTGACACAGGGTATTATGCCCGATTTACATGGTATGAGTGCCGAAGATGCTGTGTACCTGTTAGAAAATAATCATTTGAAAGTTACAGTGAAAGGTATGGGTGCAGTTGCTGAGCAGTCACTCCCTGCCGGAACAAGATTTAATAAAGGACAAAAAATATTACTGCAGTTATCGTAATGAAGAAACTGAAAGACATATTATATAAGGTTGCGCTGGTAGAAGTTGCCGGTTCTACCGATGTGGCTGTTTCGGTGGTTCATTTCGATTCACGTAAAGTGGTGGATGGTACTTTGTTTGTAGCCATAAAAGGCACTTTAACTGACGGACATAAGTATATAGACCAGACCATTGAAAAAGGCGCTGTTGCAATATTGTGCGAAGATATGCCTGAAAAGAGGCACGATGGAATTACCTATGTAAAGGTAAAAGATTCATCTGCGGCGCTTGCCATTATTGCAGCCAACTATTACGATCATCCTTCTGCTAAGTTGAAGCTTGTTGGTATTACCGGAACAAATGGTAAGACAACAACCGCAACATTGCTGTTCAATTTATTCATAGGTTTAGGATATAAAGTAGGTTTACTTTCTACTGTAAGGAACCAGATAAATACCCAGCAATTTCCTGCTACGCATACAACCCCCGATTCATTAGAGCTTAACCGCGTATTAAATGAAATGGTGGCGGCAAGTTGCACGCATTGCTTCATGGAAGTAAGCTCTCATGCAATAGTGCAAAACAGGATTGCGGGAATAAGTTTTACTGGTGGAGTATTTACCAATATTACCCACGACCATCTCGATTTCCATAAAACATTCGATGCATATATAAAGGCTAAGAAGAAATTCTTTGATGAGTTGCCATCCACCGCATTTGCATTAGTAAATAAAGATGATGCCAATGGAATGGTGATGCTGCAAAATACAAAAGCATCAAAGAAAACATTTGCCTTGAAGAGTTCGGCAGATTTTAAATGCAAAGTGGTAGAAAACACTTTGGCAGGATTGGTGTTAACCATTGATGGAAGAGAACTCTGGACAAAATTGATAGGTGCATTTAATGCATACAACTTACTTGGAATATATGCTACTGCCGTATTGCTCGGCGAAGAAAAAGAAGAAGTATTGAAAGTATTGAGTGCGCTCGACCCGGTTGAAGGTCGTTTCCAGTATGCAAAATCACCAAATGGCACAATAGGTATTGTAGACTATGCACATACACCCGATGCACTTGAAAATGTGCTTTCTACTTTACAGGAAGTGCGCAGCGAAAATGAAAAAATTATAACTGTAGTTGGCTGCGGTGGTGACAGGGACAGAACCAAGCGCCCAGTAATGGCATCAATAGCTTGTGGTAAAAGTGATAAGGTGATTCTTACTTCTGATAACCCGCGTTCGGAAGAACCGGCCGAGATAATTCACGAAATGGAAAAGGGTGTAGATGTGCTGAGCAAGAAAAAAACCATTTCGATAGTGGACAGGAAGGAAGCTATAAAAGCCGCTTGCCAGATGGCACAGAAGGGAGACATTATTCTACTGGCGGGTAAGGGCCACGAAAAGTACCAGGAAATAAAAGGCGTAAAGCACCCATTTGACGATATGGAGATTTTATGTGAAACACTTAATCTATTTCAAAGCTAATGTTGTACTATCTATTCCATTTTTTAAGAGAGAAGTATAACCTGCCGGGCGCGAATGTGTTCAATTACATTACGTTCCGCGCAGCATTGGCTATTATTTTCTCGCTTATTATATCGGCAGTATTTGGCAAAAGGCTAATTGCTTTATTAAGGAAGAAACAAGTTGGCGAAACTGTTCGCGATTTAGGGTTACATGGTCAGAAGGAAAAGGAAGGCACTCCAACCATGGGAGGACTCATAATACTTTCT
Source organism: Bacteroidota bacterium (assembly GCA_013289475.1). Lineage (GTDB taxonomy): Bacteria > Bacteroidota > Bacteroidia > JABEUT01 > JABEUT01 > JABEUT01. The sequence continues at coordinate 11,828 of JABCZW010000010.1, read as the reverse complement.
GCGATACTTATTCCGACATTATTATTTGCAAGGTTAGATAATGTGTATATCGTTCTCATGCTCATTACTACCGTATGGCTTGGTACTGTGGGCTTCCTCGATGATTACATAAAAGTATTCAAGAAAGATAAAAAGGGATTGAGCGGCAATTTCAAAATTATAGGTCAGGTTGGTATTGGTTTAATTGTGGCATGTGTAATGTATTTCAATAAACATGTTGTTATAAAAGAACAGATTGCTAAGACCCAGGAAACAGCTATGATAAACGGCCAGGAAGCAGGTATTACTGAGTTGCCTAAGTTTTCGCAAGAAGAAACAAGGTCGCTTAAGACTACTATACCATTTGTAAAAGACAACCAGTTCGATTACGCATGGCTTACATCCTGGATGGGTACACACGCTAAGAAACTGGCATGGATATTGTTTATTCCTATCATTATAATAATTGTGACAGCTGTATCGAACGGCGCTAATATAACAGATGGTATTGACGGCCTTGCCACAGGTACATCGGGTATTATAGGTGCCACACTTATGATACTGGCATACGTATCGGGTAACACATTCTTTGCCGGCTACCTGCACATTCTTTATATACCAAACTGTGGCGAGCTAGTAGTGTTCATGAGCGCGTTTGTGGGTGCCTGTGTCGGGTTCCTCTGGTATAACTCTTACCCTGCACAGGTATTTATGGGCGATACAGGTAGTCTTGCATTGGGCGGTATCATTGCCGTATTTGCTATTGCCATTCGTAAAGAACTTTTACTCCCGGTATTGTGCGGTGTGTTTGTTGTTGAAAATATTTCGGTGATGATGCAGGTGAGTTATTTCAAATACACCAAAAAGAAATATGGTGAAGGAAGGCGCATATTCTTAATGGCTCCGTTGCACCACCATTTCCAGAAGAAACATGTGCACGAAGCAAAAATAGTGTCGCGTTTTTGGATCATTGGAATTATGCTGGCCCTTATAACCATTGTAACACTCAAGTTGAGATAAGATGGAGAGCAGGAGAAAAATAGCCGTATTGGGTGCCGGAGAAAGCGGTGTGGGTGCAGCTATCCTTGCGCAAAAGAAGGGCATGGATGTATGGGTATCGGATAAAGGAAAGATAAAAGATAAATACTTAAGTGTATTACAGAATGAGAAAATTCCTTTTGAGCAACAACAACACAGTGAAGATAAAATATTGCAAGCCGACGAAGTGATAAAGAGCCCCGGTATACCAGAGAACGCGCCATTGGTTGTAAAACTGAAGGAGAAAGGCGTGCCTGTAATATCGGAAATAGAATTTGCAGCAAGATATACGGATGCTAAAATGGTTTGCATAACAGGCAGCAATGGCAAGACAACTACAACCATGCTTACCTACCACATATTTAAGAAAGCTGGATTGAATGTAGGCCTGGCAGGCAATGTGGGCAAGAGTTTTGCATTACAGGTAGCTACCGAGAAATACGATTACTATGTACTTGAATTGAGCAGTTTCCAGTTAGATGATATGTATAAGTTTAAAGCTGATGTTGCCATTCTGCTCAATATTACGCCTGACCATATGGACAGGTACGACCACAAAATGGAGAACTATACGAACTCCAAATTCAAGATTATTCAAAACCAGACTGAACTGGATTCATTTATTTATTGCCTCGACGACGAGGTTACAAAAACGGAAGTAAGCAAACGAAATATACCTGCAAAGAAGTATCCATTTTCAGTTAAAGAGCAGGTGCCCGAAGGCGCTTACAAATCAGGAGACGAAATTATTATAAACCTTAACCAAAATCCTTTATCTATGGCTGTACAAAGACTTTCGCTGTTTGGCACGCACAACGTGTATAACTCAATGGCAGCGGCTATTGCCGCGCGGGTGGTCGACATTCGCAAGGAAACCATCAGGGAAAGCCTCGCAGATTTTCAAAACATTGAACACCGCCTGGAGCATGTGGCTACCATTCATGGCGTTGAGTTTATCAATGATTCGAAAGCTACCAATATTAATTCTACCTGGTATGCGCTCGAAAGCGTAAACACTCCGATAGTGTGGATTGTTGGTGGTATTGATAAAGGCAATGATTACACCACATTGACCGAAATGGTAAAACAAAAAGTGAAAGCTATTGTTTGCCTTGGCAAGGATAACCGCAAAATTCTGAGCGCTTTCTCGGTGCTGGTGCCAACCATTATCGAAACATCTTCAGCTTCTGAAGCAGTAAGGAAAGCTTCTAAGCTTAGCCAGAGCGGCGATACAGTTTTGTTGTCACCGGCTTGTGCAAGTTTCGACCTATTCCAGAATTATGAAGACCGCGGTAACCAATTTAAAGACGCAGTAAGAGCATTGTAAGAGAAGAAAAAATGAAGTCAGTATTCAACCATATAAAAGGAGATAAAGTGATCTGGGTAATTGTATTGCTCTTATCAGTTGTGTCTATCCTTGTTGTATACAGCTCGGTAGAAACCCTTGCATACCGCAGTCATTCGGGCAATGCAAGTTATTTTCTTATCAAGCACCTAATCATTATCATGTTCGGGTTCATGCTTATTTATCTCACGAGTAATCTTAAGTACACCATTTTCTCACGCATATCGCAAATTGCACTTTATGTTTGCGTTCCACTCCTCCTGTTCACCCTGCTAAAAGGGGTGAACGAAGGTAATGCCACCCGCTGGTTACAGATCCCGGGTACAGGGCTCACCTTCCAGACTTCTGATTTTGCCAAGCTCGCGTTGCTCATATACGTAGCGCGTATGCTTGCCATTAAACAAAACCTATTGACTGATTTTAAAACCGGCTTCCTGCCGATCATTATACCTGTAATAGCAATTTGCGGATTAATATTCCCTTCCAACTTCTCTACCGCATTCCTGTTGTTCATTAATTGCATTTGCATCATGTTCATTGGTAAAGCCAAAATAACACACTTGCTTCTTACCATTGGTATAGCTATTGCCTTTGCAGGATTATTTATTCTCATCGTATTTAAGTTCCCGCATATCAATAACCGCGTTGCAACCTGGAAATCGCGTATTGAAAGTTTTGCAAAAGGTGACAAAGCAGATAACTACCAGGCCGACCAGGCAATGATTGCAATTGCTACAGGCGGCCCATTGGGTAAGGGCCCAGGCAACAGCACACAGAAAAACTTTTTGCCACAGGCTTCATCCGATTTTATCTTCTCCATTTTAGTGGAAGAATACGGAACAGTAATGGCGCTGTCGATAGTGTTTCTTTATCTCACATTCCTATACAGGGGAGTCAGAATTGCAACACGAAACCCGAAAACATTTGGCAGCTTGTTGGCCATAGGGCTCTCTTTGAATTTAGTGTTACAGGCATTGGTGAACATGTGTGTAGCTGTGCACATTATACCGGTAACAGGACAGCCGCTACCGTTGGTAAGTATGGGCGGAACATCGATATGGTTTACAAGCATTGCAGTAGGAATAATATTAAGTGTGAGTAAAGAAACGGAAAATGTAACAACTAACAATATTGTCGCGACAACTTAAAATAATAATAAGCGGAGGAGGCACCGGCGGGCATATATTTCCCGCAATAGCCATAGCCCGCGCATTGGAACTGATGAGACCGGGAACAGAAATATTATTTGTAGGAGCCAACGGAAGGATGGAGATGGAGAAGGTGCCTGCTGCCGGGTATAAGATCCAAGGGCTTGATATTGCAGGTATATCACGCAGCAATATGCTCAGGAATTTATCGTTGCCAATGAAGGTTATGAATAGCGTAAGTAAGGCAAAAGAAATCATTACCCAGTTTAAACCTGATGCTATTGTAGGTGTAGGCGGCTATGCCAGCGGCCCCACATTGTGGGCAGGCATCCGCAAACAAGTTCCTACGCTTGTACAGGAACAAAATTCATACCCGGGTGTAACGAATAAAATTTTATCGAGGTATGTAAAGAAGATATGTGTGGCTTACCCCGGAATGGAGAAGTATTTTCCTAAGGAGAAGATTATTGTAACGGGTAATCCTGTAAGACAAGATATTACTGAATTATACAGCAAGCGTAAAGAGGCCGCAGAATACTTTGAGTTGAATGGTTCTGGGTTCACAGTATTGGTAATTGGAGGCAGCTTAGGTGCACGCACAATTAATGAAAGCATTGCTGCTTCACTCAATTTGTTTGCACGAAGCAATATTCGCTTAGTGTGGCAGACTGGTAAACAGTATTATGCCCAAGCACAGGAATTGCAAAAGAAATATGCCAATATAAAAGTGTACGATTTTATATCGAAGATGGATTATGCATACGCTGTTGCCGATGCAGTAGTATCTCGCGCAGGTGCCATCTCTCTCTCCGAGTTATGTATTACTGGCTTGCCTTGCATTTTGGTGCCATCACCTAATGTATCGGAAGATCACCAGACAAAAAATGCGATGGTGCTTGTTAGTCACAATGCAGCCATGATGGTAAAAGACATAAGCGCGATAAGCGAACTGGGCAATGCGGTGGTAGGCTTATCGGTAGATAGTGGCTTAAGAGAAAGTTTGAGTAAGAATATAACAACACTGGCAATAAGAGATTCGGCGGCAAGAATAGCAAATGAAGTAATAAAGTTAACTGCATAAGATGAACGTGAAGGATTTGAAATATGTGTATTTGATAGGTATCGGTGGTATCGGTATGAGCGGCCTGGCACGTTATTTTAAATCGATGGGTAAAAAAGTGAGTGGCTATGATAAGACTCCTTCATCACTTACAGAAGAGATGGAGCAGGAAGGTATAAAGATTCACTTTAAAGATGATATGGCATTGGTGGATGATGAGATAAAGAATAACAGCAAAGATGCACTGATCATTTATACTCCCGCTGTACCTGATGAACATAGTGAACTGGCATACTTCCGCAGCCATAAATACGATTTGCATAAACGTGCCGGTGTATTGGGTTGGATAACACAAGGACACTATACTGTTGCAATTGCAGGTACACATGGTAAAACAACAACAACAACATTGGTAACACACATACTTAAATCTTCCAAGACCGATTGCATGGCATTCTTAGGCGGTGTGTCGAAGAATTATAATACCAATGTATTGCTCGATAATAATGTTTCAGAGAATACAGTGGTAGTAGTTGAAGCGGATGAATATGACCGTTCATTCCTTCACCTTAATCCGAACATTGCTATCATCACATCTATCGACCCTGACCATTTAGATATATATGATAATGCAGCAAACATGCAGGAATCGTATGCCATGTTCGCTAATAGAATTAGTGCCGATGGTTCGTTGGTTACCAAACAAAAGGTAAATGATGTAATTCATTACAGCGGTAAAACTTACACTTATTCACTTACTCAAAAAGCAGACTACTACGCTAAGAACATTACCATAAACGAAGGACATTATCAATATGACCTGGTTACTCCGCACGGAGAAATAAAAGATGTGAAACTTGGAATACCCGGCCTGCATAATATCGAAAACTCGGTTGCGGCTACGGCTGTAGCACAATTAATGAAAGTAAAGAACGAAGATATACGCACTGCATTAGGAACTTTTGAAGGTGTGCAACGCCGTTTCGATTACCAGATAATTTCTCCGAAACTTGTTTTCATTGATGACTATGCACACCACCCTGAAGAGCTCAGTGCATGTATAAGTTCGGTTAAGGCTATGTATCCGGGTAAAAAAATTACAGGCATATTCCAGCCACACCTTTATTCACGTACCCGCGATTTTGCAGATGGTTTTGCACGTAGCCTGGAATTATTGGATAAGGTTATCCTGCTCGATATATATCCTGCAAGAGAATTGCCTATTGAAGGAATTGATTCAAAGATGTTGTTGAGCAAAACACATGTTGAAAATAAGAAGCTCTGCACCAAAGAAGAATTGGTTGATGTGGTAACAAAAGATATGCCCGAGGTTTTGATAACGATGGGAGCGGGAGATATAGACAGGTTGGTGGAACCATTGAAAACGGCCCTGTTAAAAAAGATACAAGCATAATGTTTAAGAAGATATTATATATAACAGGTTGGGTGGTGCTCTTAGGCGGAGTATTGAGCTTGCTTGGCTTTGCCGAAGTGAAACGCAATACAACACCGTGCAAGAGCCTTGATATAAGAGTGATGCAGCACGACAGCGATTTCTTTATCACTCCGGGTGAGGTGCGCAAACTGATTGTTCAGCAGCAGGGAGATATTGTGGGCAAGACGATGGATAAGATAAATATATTGAAGATGGAGCAAATGCTTGTAGGTAATCCGTTTATTGCCGATGCACAGGTATATGCAACATTAGATGGAAACCTGGAAGTAAGGCTGACCCAGAAGAAACCGATTGTAAGAATTGAGAATAATGATGATGAGAGCTATTACATAGATTCTGCGGGAAGCATTGTGCCATTGTCGGATGATTACACACCTAAAGTATTAATTGTGAACGGGAATTTCAACGAGCCTTATAATATGTATAACACCCGCAATGTGAAACAAATGATACATGACACATCGGTTCATTCAATGCTGCCGGGTATATACAAGATGGCAACCTTCATTCGTAAAAATACGTTCTGGAACAGCCAGGTAACACAGGTATATGTAGATACTGCAAAAGATTTTTGCCTTGTGCCAAGGGTAGGCAACCAACGCATAATATTTGGAGACACAACTGATATGGAACAAAAATTTAACCGCCTGTGGGTGTTATACCACGACGGTTTAAGCGCAACCGGAAAATGGAACGACTACACAACAATTAACCTGAAATTCAACCATCAAATCGTATGCACAAAAAAATAAACATCTATGGAAAACAAATCTGACATCATTGTAGGCTTAGACATTGGTACAACCAAAATTGTATGCATTGTAGGCCGTAAGAACGAGCACAACAAAATCGACATCATGGGCGTCGGCAGGGCTGACTCTGTTGGTATTGCGCGGGGCGTGGTGCTTAATATAGACCAGACAGTCGCATCGATTGTGAAAGCTGTAAAAGAAGCTTCTGAGAAATCGGGAGTGGAAATAAAATATGTGAACGTAGGTATTGCGGGACAACATATAAAAAGCTTGCAGCACAGGGGTGTTAAAACCCGTGCCGACCTGGAAAAGGAAATCAACCAGAGCGATGTGGATTCTCTTATTGAGGATATGTACAGGCTGGTTATGCCTCCCGGCGAGGAGATCATTGAAGTGCTTCCGCAGGAATATATTGTGGACAACGAACAGGGAATTAAAAACCCTATCGGTATGGCAGGCGTTAGGCTTGAAGCTAACTTCCACATTATTACCGGGCAAATTGCTGCAGCACGCAACATTGAAAAGTGCGTAAAGAAAGCAGGGCTCGAAATGAGCAACCTGACCTTAGAAGCTCTTGCATCTTCTGATTCGGTATTAACCAGTGAAGAAAGAGAAGCAGGCGTGGTGCTTGTAGATATTGGCGGTGGCACGACAGACGTAGCCATCTTCCAGGATGATATCATCCGCCACACAGCAGTAATACCTTTTGGCGGTAATGTAATAACCGACGATATTAAGGAAGGTTGCCAGATCATCCGCTTACAGGCTGAGCAATTGAAAGTGAAGTTCGGTTCAGCAATTCCAACTGAAGCACAGGAGAACGAGATTGTTGTAATACCCGGCTTAAAGGGCAGGCAAAACAAAGAAATTTCGGTACGCAATCTTTCATGCATCATTAATGCACGTATGGAAGAGATACTGGAACACGTTTACTACGAGATAAAAAACTCGGGCTTCGAAAAGAAATTGATTGCAGGTATAGTAGTAACCGGTGGCGGCGCAAACCTTAAACACCTTCCGCAACTGGTGGAATATGTAACAGGAATGGATACACGTATCGGCCATCCGAACGAACACCTTGCACCGGGAGTATTCGACCTTAGCCATCCATTATATGCTACCAGCGTTGGATTGGTGATGAAAGGCTTCGAAGAAATTGAGAAAGAAACCTACACCGAAACCGAGCAGAATGTTATTAAGCAACCTGAAATTGTTCAGCATTCGAAGCAAAAGAAAAAAGGCGGCTTTATGGAAAGGATTTTCAGCGGGGCTACCAAGTTCTTCGATGAAGATGTAGAAGGAGAAAAAAAGTAATTCAATAATTAATTCAAAACAGGAAACACGATAAACCAAATAATAACCTTAAAACACAACCAGCTATGATTAACTTCGATTTACCAAAGGACCAATCCTCTATCATTAAAGTGATAGGTGTAGGAGGGGGAGGCAGCAATGCCGTAAACCACATGTTTCGCCAGGGAATAAAGGGCGTAGATTTTGTGGTGTGCAACACCGATCAACAAGCACTCGACATCAGTCCTGTGCCAATTAAAGTAGCGTTAGGCTCAGGCTTAACTGAAGGCAGGGGAGCAGGCTCACTACCCGAAGTGGGAAGGAAAGCCAGCATGGAGAGCATGGAAGAGATAAAGAAAATTTTAGGCAATAATACCAAGATGGTATTTATTACCGCAGGCCTCGGCGGCGGAACCGGAACAGGTGGCGCACCAGTAATTGCACAGGTAGCCAAAGAAATGGGCATACTTACTGTAGCCATTGTTACCGTACCGTTCGCGTTTGAGGGTAAGAAAAGAAAATTACAGGCAGAAGAAGGCTTGAAAGAACTCCGCCAGCATGTAGATACCATCCTCATCATCAACAACGATAAGTTGCGTGATATGTATGGTAACCTGAAACTGGGAGAAGCTTTCGCGCATGCCGATAATATATTGAACATTGCAGCCAAGAGCATTGCAGAGATCATTACCGTTACATTGCATGTTAACTTAGACTTTGCCGATGTGCAGACTGTTATGAAAGACAGCGGCGTGGCAATTATGGGTTCATCATCGGCCGAAGGTGATAACAGGGCATTACGCGCAGTTGAAATGGCTCTTGCTTCACCATTACTGAATGATAATAACATACGCGGTGCACGTTATGTATTGCTCAACATTACATGCGGTACTGATGATATTACCATGGACGAACTCGGTGATATTACTGACTACCTGCAAGAGGCAGCCGGACAAACCGCCGACATTATTAAAGGTTATGGTATTGATGAAACACTGGGCAACAAGGTTAATGTTACACTTATTGCAACCGGCTTCAGCGCTAACCCGGTGGTTACATTTGCTGAGAAGAAAGCAGAGAAGATCATCCGCCGTTTGGATGAAGTGGCACACAGCCACCCAATGGTTTCTGCCGCACCTCCTGCTGCTCCAAAGTTGTTCCTGAATTTAAATGAGGAAGTTAAGCCTGCTGCAGAAGTAAAACCTTTAGTGAGTGAAACACCTAAGACGGAAACAAAGGTTGAAACCAACGAGCCATTTATAAAGGCGAGTGAAACAACAACCAACGAAAATTACAACATTGAATTTGAGATAGTGAATAAGACAACTGAAAATCCGGTTGCACAAACACCTCCTCCAATTCCTGTTGCATCGGTTCCTCCGCTTAGCGCGCCTCCTGTAATGCCAACAGTAATGCATGAGCCGCCACAAGAAGAAAGAGTGGATATGAGTGATCCTATCTTCAGTGAAGAACAAAGGAAGAAAGCCCAGGAAAGGATTGAGAAGCTGAAACAATTAAGCTACAAGCTCAAAACTCCGGGTGCACTTACTGATATGGAAAATGAACCTGCATATAAAAGAAGGAATGTGGATTTAGGAGAAACCCCGCATTCTTCAGAGTCTAATGTGTCAAGATTTACGCTTTCGGAAGGAGAGGATAAGAAAGGCGAGTTGCGCCAGAACAACTCTTTTCTGCATGATAATGTCGACTGAGGTGGAGTTATACATTTAAGGTTAATATCGGGTTAATACGGCCGGCACCTTTGGTTGGGTGCCGGTTTTTTTGTGCCCACCAATCCCCTAAGCGGGGCACAAAGCACTAAAATGTTTTATTGTACAACCAGCTTGCCACTCGAAATTAGTTCACCCTTTCCGGAAACTAATCTGTATAGATAAACCCCTGCTGGCTGGCTTAAATTAATTGTCAATTGTGAGTTGTCAATTATTAATTGCGAATGCACTTCCTGTCCAAGTACATTATAAACCTCTAATGCTGTTTTTTGAGTCATTCCTTTTAATTGAAATGTAAAAATTCCATTTGAAGGGTTGGGGTAAACGGCTACATTGTTATTTTGATAAAGTTCATTAATACCTGTTACCGCAATGGTTAATATTCGTGCTTTTGTATTATTGTCTGCTATATATACGTTGTTCATATTATCAACGGCAATGCCCCAAAGGCTATCCATCTGAGCATTAAGTGCAGGGCCTCCGTCTCCACTATAACCCCATGCTCCGCCTCCAATTGTCACTATTGTATCGTTAGTGTATACCTTACGGATGCGTTGGTTTTCAGAATCGGCAATATATAAATTACCGGCAGCGTCTGTCGCTACCCCTGAAGGCCATGATATTTGGGCAACACTTGCAGGGCCTCCGTCGCCACTGAAGCCGTAATTTCCATTACCGGCAAATGTGTTAATAATACCCTTTGTATCTACTTTACGTATCGTATAGTTTAATGCATCGGCAATATATATGTTACCGACCTTATCAACTGTTACTGCTTTTGGGAAATTCATTTGGGCTGCTGTAGCCGGACCTCCATTCCCGCTATAGCCGGCAGTCCCATTTCCCGCTATTGTGGTTATGATACCCTTTGTGTCAATTTTGCGAACACATGAATTACTGACGTCCGCTACATATATATTGCCTGCTGCATCAGTACATATTCCTTCGGGAGCATTTAATTCAGCAGCTGTAGCCTGCCCTCCGTTTCCTGTGTAGCCTGCAATCCCATTTCCTGCAAATGTGGTAATGATACCATATTTGTCTATTATCCTTACCCGATTGCCATCAGTAATATATATATTGCCCGAATTATCTATTGTTATTCCTGATGGCCCATTAACCTCCGCAGCGGTTGCCGGGCCTCCGTTTCCACTAAATCCATTTATTCCATTACCAGCAACAGTAGTTATTATGCCTGCTGCATCAATTTTTCTAACTCGATTGTTGTTCCAATCTGTAATGTATACGTTACCAGTATTATCTACTGCTATAAAACCGGGAGTTATTCCGGCAGCAGTGGCGGGGCCTCCATCTCCACTGTAATTCCAACTGAAATTACCCGCAAAGGCATTTATATTATACGTTTGAGCGTATGAGGTGATAGATGCTGAAATAGCCAACAGGCCGGTAATAAAGATTTTGTTTTTCATGGTGAATGGTTTAATAGTTAAATATAAGCAATTTTATAAAAATGCTTTTAACAACTGTTACGTAAGTTTATCACCTTTGGTTGGGTCCGGGGTTTTATTACCCTGCGTAATCGCTCAAATAAGAATAGTGATCAGTAAGCTTGCCATCTTTACAAATGGTAGCGCGTTCAATAAGGCCTGCTTTATCTTCCCCAAATATTGAAGGTATGGCCCTGTCAATAAGTTCCCTTCCAAAATCTTCCGATGATTCGCGTGGTAATTCGCAAGGCAGGTTATCGACTGCCATAATGGTTACTGATGTTTTACTGAAAGGAATGTCTATCTGCTCAGTAAGCGGGTTGTAGCCGTAAAAAGGCTCAGCTATAGAGCTTGCTTTAAGTGTGCTGGGCACTGACCCGTTAATATCGCAGGTAATATCAGCTATTTCGCTGATGTGGAAATCGGGCAACTTCATTTGGTCCTTGGTAAAAAGCACTGGGGCATGTACATCCCAAAAGTGAGCCGTGATTAACAGGTCACACTCTTTAGTATAAGCTAAAAAGGTAGAAACATATTTCTCGGGGTGAGAATAGAAATCCTTGGAGTTCCATGATGAAC
>JABCZW010000009.1 GCA_013289475.1 Bacteroidota bacterium | reverse complement strand
CATTAAAATTGGCCAGCAAAAAGGCAAAGGCAAAGGTGATGCTGTTAGGGTTGGATTTGATATGGCAACTTGCGATATATTAATGATACTGGATGCCGACCTCACTGTGCCACCTGAGGACTTAGTAAAATTTTATGATGCCATGGCTGAAGGGAAAGGCGATTTCATAAATGGTTCACGCTTAGTTTACCCTATGGATAAAGAGGCTATGCGCTTTTTGAATTTATTGGGTAATAAGTTTTTCAGTTTAACTTTTTCGTGGTTGCTCGACAGGCCTTTTAAAGATACTTTGTGCGGTACAAAAGTTATTTTCAGGGATGATTATGACCGCTTGAAACGAAACCGTACCTTCTTTGGCGAATTTGACCCTTTTGGTGATTACGACCTGCTTTTTGGAGCTTATAAGCTTAATCTTAAAATGGTTGAAGTACCTATCCGGTATAAGGAACGGACCTATGGCACTACCAATATATCGCGTTTTAAACATGGCTTTTTATTATTGCGCATGTGCGCTTTTGCCGCCCGCAAAATAAAGTTTATCTAGGCCCATGGCAAAGACCAAAACATCTTTCTTCTGCCAGAATTGTGGCGCCCAATCAGCCAAGTGGATTGGTAAATGCCCCAATTGTAATGAGTGGAACACTTATGTCGAGGAAGTAATTCAAAAAGAACAATCACACAGCAAGCAGGCCTATTCCATTACTTCCGATAAACCGCACCTTATTTCAGATATAGTACCGGGTAATACGCTTCGCTTTCCATTGCCAGATAAAGAGTTGAACAGAGTATTAGGGGGTGGATTGGTACAAGGCTCACTGGTATTATTTGGTGGCGAACCGGGAATTGGGAAATCTACTTTACTCCTACAGATAGCCCTATCGGCCAGTGATTTAAAAGTACTTTATGTATCGGGTGAAGAAAGCCAGGAACAATTGCGCATGCGTGCTGAAAGGATTGGTATTAATAATAAGAACTGTTATATATTAACAGAGACTACTATACAGAATATATTCCAACAACTGGAACAGATACAACCACAATTGTTAGTTATAGATTCTATACAAACATTATATACTAACCTGATTGATTCTGCTCCGGGCAGCATATCTCAAATACGCCAGTGTACTGCTGACCTGATGCGATATGCAAAAACAACCCAGGTACCTGTTTTTATCATTGGTCATATTACAAAAGATGGTTCTATTGCAGGGCCGAAGGTATTGGAGCATATGGTTGACACAGTGTTGCAGTTTGAGGGAGATACACACCATATATACAGGTTATTACGCACTACTAAAAACCGTTTTGGTTCAACCAATGAACTGGGTATTTATGAAATGACGGGCACAGGCCTGCGCGAAGTAAGCAACCCTTCGGAAGTACTCATTACTGCCCGCGAAGAACCTGTAAGTGGAGTAGCTATTGCCGCCATTACCGAAGGTGTAAGGCCATTGATGATAGAAACCCAGGCATTGGTTAGTACTGCGGCTTACGGTACTCCGCAACGTTCATCAACCGGATATGATCTACGTCGCCTTTCCATGCTATTAGCGGTTTTAGAAAAGCGCTGTGGCTTCAGGCTTGGTTCAAAAGATGTGTTTTTGAATATTGCAGGTGGTATTAAGGTAGAAGATCCGGCAACAGACCTTGCAATCGTAACTGCCATTCTATCATCAGGCGAAGAAGTACCTATATCACCACGTTATTGCTTTGCGGGTGAAATTGGCCTTTCCGGCGAAATACGGCCCGTTAACCGCATTGATCAGCGAATTTCAGAGGCTGAGAAAATGGGTTTTGAGCAGATATTTATTTCTAAATACAACAAAAAAGAAATACCCAAAACCAGCCACATTAAAGTTCAAACGGTGGGCAAAATGGAAGAATTTTTCAGCAAACTGTTCGGTTAAATAATAGCCCTTAATAGTATATGGATTAACTTTGCAATCTATATATGGACTACATAAAACATATTGCCCCATATTTCCGTTTTCCAACAACTGAGTATTGGATTACCGCTTTACTTTTCTTGTGCATCCTGTTATTTGCATGGGTTAAAGCGGCTTATCCTAAGAAAGTCTCATTACTTTTTCGTGAAGTTTTTACTGCTAACTTGCCTGAGGACGATAGCGGCATAAATCCCGCATCAATTGGCATGTTTGTTATCTTCATCTGTACTTCAGTGTTACTTGCCATGCATTTGATGCAGCTCAAAAACCTGAACCTGTTTCACAATGCCGGCAAGGAGTTTGCCTCACTGGCGCTGGTTTTATTCCTTATATATATTGGCAAAACCCTTATTATACTTTTTACAGGTTTTGTATTCGATCAACAGGAAAGGGCCTGGGAATACCTGTCGGAAATATATGTATTTGCCCATTTTTTAGGCATGGTATTATTGCCTGTGGCATTGCTTGTTACCTATGCCCCTGAAATAAGCGGCCCTAAGGTCTTAGAAGCTATTTTTATAGGCATTGGAGGGTTGTTTGTTTATCGCACGATAAAAATGTTTATCTTAATGACAAACAAAGGCTTAAGTATGATGTATTTATTTTTGTATATTTGCGCCCTTGAAATTTTACCTTTTGCTCTGTTATATAAATACGCGAACATGAGTCTAGGCATATAAGGTAAATAGAACCCACAAGAAATGAAGATAAAAAAAATACTCATATCGCAACCCCGCCCCGAAATTGAACGTTCCCCCTATTTTGAAATAGCAAGGAACTTTAACGTGGAGGTTGATTTCAGGCCATTTATACAAATTGAAGGTGTACCCGCTAAAGAATTTCGTAAGCAACGCATTGATGTATTGTCTTATAACGCGGTTATAATGACCAGCAAAAATGCGGTAGACAACTACTTCAGGATATGTAATGAAATGCGCATTATTGTTCCTGAAACAATGAAATATTTCTGTATTTCAGAAGCTACTGCTTATTACCTGCAGAAGTATATACAGTTCAGAAAACGTAAAATATTTTTCAGCAATTTCTCTTTTGCCGACTTAGTTGAGATAATCAAGAAAAAGCATAAAGAAGAAAAGTTTTTATTGCCCTGCACTGATGTGCCTAATGACGAATACACTGATTTGCTTGACAGAGAAGGTATACGTTATGTAAAAGCGCCTTTGTATAAAGCGGTTTACAGTAACCTTACCGATATTAATATGTCGCAATATGATATGTTGGTATTGTTCAGTTCGGCAGGTATAACATCTTTATTAAATAATTTCCCTGACTTTAAGCAACATCATACCCTTATAGCTGCTTTTGGAGAACAAACAGCTAAAGCGGTAATACATGCAGGCCTTAAATTACATATTCATGCCCCGCAGCCACAAGCCCCTTCAATGGCAATGGCATTGGAACAGTTTTTAAAAGGTGAGCAGAAAGGAAAACAATGGGAACCTGCCAGTCTTTCAATACAGAATATTGAGGACATGACTCCCGAAAAGAAAATGCCACCGAAACGAAATGTTCGTTCAGTTGCCAAGCCTAAAGCGGCACCTGTTGCAGCAGTTATTGAAAAGAAAGTTATTGCTGCTAAGCCTGCTGCTAAAGCAATTGTTAAGGATAAGCCAAAACCGGCTGCAAAAAAAGTTAAGCCTGCTACTAAAAAGGTAACTAAGCCAGTTGCTAAGAAGGTAAGTAAACCTGTTGCAAAAAAAGTAAGCAAGCCAAAACCTTCAGCTAAAAAACCTGCTCCAAAAAAGGTAGCAAAGGTGGTAAAAACTAAAAAGCCTCTTGCAAAAAAAGCCAAGGCCCCTGCAAAGAAAAAGGCGAAGCCTGCAAAACGTAAAAGATAGTTTACCCTCTTTATTATGGTAACTAAGCCACGCAGACAAACCCTGCGAAAAAACGAGCATCTTTACGAAAAGAAAGCTATTGAAACCTTATTTGAGACTGGGAAAACAGTCAGTTTATCACCCGTACGTTTACTTTGGAATGTTTATGAAGGAGCATCGGAACTGCCTGTAAAAGTGGCATTTACCGTCCCACGTCGCAGTTTTAAAAAAGCTGTTGACCGCAACCTGCTTAAAAGAAGGATGCGCGAAGCTTATAGGAAGAATAAGTATATACTATACGGTGCTGCTGAAACAGCAATGAAACATTATCACCTTATGTTCGTTTATACTGCTAAAGACAAGGCCTTATACGCCGAAATTGAATCTAAAATAGTGCTAACTTTACAACGCATAGCAGATAAAACCAATGGCAAGTAAGTTTTTAATATTGCTTATTCGATTTTACCAGGGAGCCATATCTCCCTGGCTTATGCCAGCCTGTCGGTTTACCCCTACCTGTTCACAATATAGTATTGAAGCCTTAAAAAAATACGGAGCATTTAAAGGAGGATATTTATCAGTGAAGCGTTTTTTGTCTTGTCAGCCATTCAGCCATAAACACGGGTACGACCCTGTACCTTAATAACATACTATAATTATGATCTCACAATTTTTAAAAAAGGCAAAGAAATTTCGTCTTCTATTGGTGGTTTTAGCCATAGGAACCTACGCCTTTCTTTCATATAGCTTCACGGACAATTATTTTGAAATTTCAAAGAGCCTTGATATTTATTCTACCACCTTAAAGGAGCTAGATCTGTATTATGTAGATAGCATAAATCCAGGTGAATTGGTAAAGACAAGTATTGACGCCATGCTCGCTACCCTTGACCCATATACAGATTATATACCCGAATCGGAAATTGAAGATTACAGATTTATGACTACGGGAGAATATGGAGGCATCGGTGCTATAGTACAACGCGATAGTAACGGAATTGAAATTGCAGAACCCTATCTTGGCTCACCTGCATCTAAAGCCGGGCTTAATGCAGGCGACAGAATTATGAGCATCGACGGTATTTCTACAGAAGGAAAAAACACTGATGATGTTGGCAAACTTTTAAAAGGTCAGGCAGGTACAACGGTTAAACTTATGATACTTCACCCGAATGAAACTACACAAGTAGAGAAAATTATTACCCGTGAAGACATTAAAGTAAGTAATGTACCTTATTATGGAATGGTATCGGATGATATTGGTTATATAAAACTTACAGAATTTACCCAGGAGGCAAGCAACCATGTGAGAGATGCGTTGGTTGAATTAAAAAAGAACCACCATTTAAAAGGAGTAATACTCGATTTAAGAAACAACCCTGGTGGCTTACTTAATGAAGCAGTTAAAATCGTAAATATATTTGAACCCAAAGGGCAATTGGTGGTTAATACACGCGGCCGTAGTAAAGAATGGAACCGCCCCGATTTTACTAATGGAGACCCTGTTGATACTAATATTCGTGTTGCAGTAGTGGTTAACGGTGGTTCTGCTTCAGCATCTGAAATTGTAACAGGCACTATACAAGATCTGGACAGGGGTGTTGTAATAGGAACGCGCACATTCGGTAAAGGGCTGGTGCAGCAAACCCATCCGCTTAGCTACAATTCTCAACTTAAGTTTACTATAGCCAAATACTATACCCCCAGTGGAAGATGTATACAGGCACTCGACTATAGCCACCGCAGCGCCGATGGTACCGTAAATAAAGTACCTGATTCGCTTAAATCTGCATTCAGGACAAAGCACGGCCGTGTTGTTTATGATGGCGGTGGTATTGCACCCGATATTAACATGGAACAATCTAAGATCAGTCCGGTTACTATTAACCTGGAAACGCAGTTCTTTATTTTCAACTATGCCACCTTATACAGAATAAACCATACTTCTATAGCTGCTGCAGATAGTTTTTCCCTAAGTGACGCAGAGTATAACAAGTTTGTAGAATTTGTAAAGGCTCATAATTTTAAATACAGTACCAAGAGCGATGCCTTATTGAAAGAATTAAAAGAAGCTACCGAGAATGAAAAATATGAGGGAGACCTTAAAGCTTCGTACGATAAGATTGAAAAGGACATGGATGAAGCCAAGAAAAATGATTTAATTAAATATAAAGCTGAAATAAAACTCAGGCTGGAAGAAGAAATAGCTTCGCGCTATTATTACCAAAAGGGACGGATACAAACCAGTCTGAAAAATGACGAGCAAGTAAAAAAGGGCATACAAATGCTTAATAATACAGCGGTATACGACTCTGTACTTATAACTATTGCTCCGTCAAAACACCCGTTTCTTAATCCCGCACTAAAAACCTGGCCATCTTCAAATCAAGGTAAATAGGTTAACCATTCGTCATTAAAAGTGTACGTTTAGGTTAATTAATCTTAAAGTGAAAAAAAAAGCCACTAAAAACTTGGAAAAGGCTTTTATAATTATTAAGTTAGCTTTATAAAATTGGACCCGCATGTTTGAGTTAAGCAAAAAAATATTAGAAAGAGTCAGTTTCGATAGGGTGTTATTCCGTAAAGAACTGATGAAAGCCATTCACTGGCTTAAACCCGACGAGAAATTATTATTACAGGTTTGGTGCCTGTCTACTTTTGGCCACATGTATAAAGATGTTATTCTTGATGTGTTCCGTGGCGTAGCTAAGATGTAACAAAGGCCAGGTTTCTCTTTATTCCTTCGTATCCCGCACGCTTTAATGGCGAGCCTGCAAAAGTCTTTTTGAAAACCTCTTCGGTTATTTCTTCCCAGTCTTTTTTACTCATTTCCAGTAAAGCAGGATTTGCTTTAAGTTTTTGTTCTGTGTGAGGATGTGAGAACCTGTTCCATGGGCATACATCCTGGCAAACATCACAGCCAAACATCCAGTCATCCATTTTGCCTTTCATTTCAATAGGTATGGCTTCTTCCAACTCAATGGTAAAATACGAAATACACTTACTGCCATCGACCACATTAGGTCCTACTATTGCTTGCGTCGGGCATGCATCTATACAACGAGTACAAGAGCCGCAGTAATCTTTTATCGGTCCGTCATATTCCAGTTCAATATCAATAATTAATTCAGCCAGAAAAAAGAATGAGCCACTACCCGGGCGAATAAGTTGTGCATTTTTGCCTATCCAGCCCAAGCCGCTTTTAGCTGCCCATGCACGTTCCAGCACAGGGGCCGAATCTACAAATGCCCTGCCGTTTATTTCTCCAACATGTTCCCGAATATTTGCCAACAACTCTTTCAGCTTATCTTTTATCACATAATGGTAATCTTTGCCGTACGCATACTTCGATATTTTAGGTGCACTTTCATTTTGCTTCTCTTCAGGAAAATAATTCAGCATTAAAGAAATTACTGATTTGGCCCCGGGGACTAACAAACGAGGATCAAGGCGCATGTCATGGTAATTGGCCATATAATCCATCTGACCCTGCATGTTCTGGTGCAGCCATTTGTCAAACCTTGGCGCTTCTTCTTCTAAAAATTCTGCTTTTGAAAAACCACAATACTCAAATCCCAGTCGTTTGGCTTCCTGCTTTATAAAAGCCGAATAGCTCTCCGTATTCATTTAGAATAATCTGTTGGGTGTATTATGCCTGATCTTTTTAAGGTGCTTGTATGTTTTGTCGGTAGCTTCTCTGCCACGGGGTGTACGGGCCAAATAACCCTCTTGTATCAGGAAGGGCTCATAAACTTCTTCTATAGTTCCTGCTTGTTCGCCAACTGCTATGGCAATGGTAGATATACCTACAGGGCCACCCTTAAACTTATCTATAATGGCAGTTAAAATGCGATTATCCATTTCATCAAGGCCATTCTCATCTACATTTAATGCCTTTAGTGCATATTGAGTAACAGCTAAATCTATGCCCTGATCTTTTATCTGAGCAAAATCACGTACCCTGCGTAACAACGAATTTGCAATACGTGGCGTACCACGGCTACGACGGGCAATTTCGTGCGATGCTTCAGGAGTAATAGAAATATTTAAAATATCTGAAGACCGTTCTATAATTTTCTGAAGTAAATCTGATGTATAGTAATCGAGCCTGAAATTGATACCAAAACGCGCCCTTAAGGGAGAAGTAAGCAAGCCCGACCGGGTTGTAGCGCCAATAAGGGTAAAGGGGTTCAGCTTTAATTGTACACTGCGCGCATTGGGGCCGGAATCGATCATAATATCTATACGGTAGTCTTCCATGGCTGAGTATAAATACTCTTCCACTACAGGGCTGAGGCGATGTATTTCGTCAATAAACAATACATCGTACATACCAAGGTTAGTAAGCAAGCCTGCCAGATCACCCGGCTTTTCAAGTACCGGGCCCGAGGTAATACGAATGTTCACATCCAGTTCCGCTGCTATAATATTGGCAAGTGTAGTCTTTCCTAATCCCGGAGGGCCATGCAACAGAACATGGTCAAGGGCTTCCTGTCTTTGTTTGGTTGCCTGCACAAAAATGCGGAGGTTCTCAACCACCTTTTCCTGGCCCGAGAAATCAGCAAACTCTTTCGGGCGAAGTACTTTTTCAACTTCTTTTTCGGCCGAGCTTAAATGTTCGCTTTCCGCGTCCAGGTTTTCGTTCATGTGCAATTTTGTGAATAAGCAAAAGTATTAAATTAATTCGGCTTTGACTAAGGAGCTTCTATGATTTTAGCGAGTTTGGTGCGTGGAAAAATAGCTGCATATAATTCGAATGGAGATATGAGCACGCCATAAGAATAGGTGGGAGAATTAAAATTTTGTTCAATGGCAGGGTTATTAATTATCATTAGCCGGTAGCCGACCTGTGTGTATAGTCCCAGCCATTTAAAAAAGTTGTAATCGAGTTCAATGCTTGGTTCATAAGGAATTACAGTATATGATGACTCTGTAGTAGCAACCCCCTTATAATTATACTGATAACTCGAACTGCCCAAGCCAAATGAAATTGGTGTCAGGTAAAGCTTCCAATGCTTACTAAGGCTCATTATATATTGTACATAATAAGAGAAATAGACAAAATTCAATTGCTCATTAATGGTATCCGATCCAATTATCTTTTTCTTGTTTATAATACTGTTAAGTGCATTAAAGCCCCCGCCAATGGTTAGTTTTTTACCTAAAGTTACACCTACCGAATAGCCAAAAATATAAGCAGTGTAATTGGTTATAAAAGAATTGCGGGAGGTAAAGCTGAATGAGAATGAGCCCTTGCGGTCAATGACATTTTGTATAGTGTCAATAAACTGGGCCCTGGCAAATAGGCCCAAACAACAGAATAAAACAATGATAAAAAACTTCTTCATATACTCTTGTCAAAGGTATGGGTTTTCAGAAGAGAATTGTTGCCATTTTATCAGGAAGTTTTCACAGAGTTCCCCGAATATTTCTTTTGCGGAAAAGTGAAGCTGAGTGAAATATATAAAGTGTTTTGTAATGGGTTTTGTTGTGAAACAGATAGCAGGTAGGCAGCATCTATATGTAAACTTGTCAAGGTAAACCCTACACCCAAAGTATAAAATTCTCTTCCGCCTTTAGTAGGGTTCTCATAAAAATAACCTGCACGGGCAGCAAATTGATTGTTGTAATTATATTCCATGCCAAATGACCATGTAATTTCATGCCATTGTTCCGATGCGCCACCAGGAGCATCATAAAATGACTGTATCATACCCTGCACTGGTGTAACATTAGGGTTCATACCGGCAAGAATTACGGGATTATTATTAATACCAGTTGAAGTTTGTGCATATACAGGCGGAGTAGGAACGAGCAATTTATTCGCATCTTCCATTATTGTTACTTTATTTTCTTTATTCAAATTAATTGCCTGGGCTGCACCTATCCTTAAATTAGTTGGAAGAAATGAAGCATCACCTGGGTTATTATAATTTATTTGGGGACCCATATTTGAAATACAAACACCTTCAGAAGCCATACTTGGCATTCCCAGGATATTTATTTCATCGTGTGTATGATAGGCCGAAACATCAACACTTATATCTTTCCCCGCATGTGAATATTGTCCCTGTACAGTTGATGAACCATTTAAATTTGAATAAATATACCGCCCTGTAAAGCCTGCCGACCAATTATCGGATAATTTGCCGGAATAGCATAGGTCTATTGCATATTCTTTGGGGTTGTAATTGCCTATAATAACCCCGTTATTATTATTAAATTGAATATTTTCATATGAGAAATAACGCAAAGATGCTCCAATAGTTTGATGGTTACTTATCTTGAAAAATGCTGAAATATCACTAAAATTAATATCGGGTACCAGTTGCCTTAGCCATGGAGTATAAGATACTGAGAATCCAAACGTATCTTTTACAAAAGCCAATTTGGCAGGGTTCCAATAAACAGAATTTATGTCAGGCTCGGAGGCAACTCCCGCATCTCCTAATCCTGCTGAATGGGCGTCGGGGGGAATAAGTAGAAATAACGGAGCAGCGTATGGCAAGTTTATATTGCTTGCTATTTGTTGCCCTAAAATATTATGGTTTTGAGCATTACAATAACTTATAGATAGCAACAATAGAACACCGATTGAATTAAATCTTTTCTTGAATGATACTGGCACGTTGATTGTGATTGGTAAGCATAATAACGACTCCCAACCAACTTTATTGCCTTAGTCCGAATGCTTTACACCGCCAATACCGTCGCTTTCGCTCTGCATAATCTTGGCAGGACCATGATATGTTACTCCGCCCACACCCGATGATTGCACATATATTTCTTTTACTGCATACACACTGGCAGAGCCAACTCCATTTACATCAACATGCAATACATCCACAATAAAATTATCACACTCAAGGGTGCCTACTCCGTTATCGGCTATTTCGGCATACGTTGCTTTACCCGCTAGTTTCATTTTGCCCACACCATCTTCAGAACCTCTTACAGTATCGGCGTTTAACAGTAGTGATAATTTACCAACTCCTTCTGAAGAAAAATCAAGACTCTTTAGTTTTAAGGTATCGGTGCATTTGGTTTCTCCAACCGAAGCAATTTCCATTGACGTAATATTGGTAAGGGTAATATAAATATCGGTCTTTATACTCCAATTGCTTGTATGAGTACCCGATGAATCATGTATAGATAATGTATCACCTTCATTGCTTATCACCAAATTCTTAGGATAATATCCTTTTACTACTACACTTTCTTTACTTCCCTGGCTAAGGTAAACATTAAACACCCCATCAGCGTGAATAGCTTTAAATGATTTTACATCAATGGTTTTACCTTCAGCAGGCAGTTTATCACCTTTTGATGAGGCATCGCTAATAACACAGCCAACCAGGATAAGGGCAGCTAAATAGATGATCTTCTTCATAGTTTTAGGTTTCATGATATGTGATTTTGTCGTAAGACGAACAACCACCACATTTTGTTACAATTTATTTTGAGTTAGCTAATAATAGTTTCCAGGCATCCTCAATTTTGCCATTATCTAAAAGTTGTTTTGCAGCCTTGTGCAGGCTCTCTTCATCGCTGAATTTTTCAGAAGAAACATAACCTTGCATATCAGGCAGGACTGTTATGCTGGCTAATTGCCCCAGGTTATTGCCCGTTAACACCTTACTGGCTTTTATACTTAAGGGCATAGAATCTATGCCTATGCCAAGGTGATGCCCCGGCTGTACCACTTCAAACAATGCACTACCGCTTGCCCTGCAGTACCAGTTACCCATCATACGGCCCACCAGGTCTATTTTATTAGGGTCAATTCTTTTCTCTTCATTCAGCACGTCTTCATTAATATGAATGAGCAATATTTCACAAATGATAAGATTTCCTGCACCACCTTCGTCTCCTGTTTCTTTCACTCCCAATACTTCGCATTCCATCTGCACAGGCGATTCTTTTACCCGGTATGGCCTCACTATTTTAGATTTTATGGGAGTAAAACCCGATTTCACAAACTCATTCACTTCTTTGTCGTACTCACCACTTGCTACCGATGCCTGCTGCACCATATTATAGTTTACCACATTAATGACTACTTCAGGCACCTGTAGCACATTCTGGTGCGTGTGTTTTGTCTGTTTGGTCCTGCCTGAACGCGCAGGAGAGAATATAGCGATAGGCGGATTGGAGCCAAATATGTTAAAGAAGCTGAACGGACTAAGATTAGGGTTGCCGTTTTCATCAATTGTGCTGGCAAAGCATATCGGGCGAGGCGCCACTGCCCCCAGCAGGTATTGGTGCAGGTCTTTTAAAGGTGTGTCTTTAGGAGCAATTGTGAGCATAGGTAATTATGAATTTTGAATGCTGAATTTTAAATTATTGAATCAAATACTTTTCTCTAAATTACTTAACATTATTATCTCACACCCCATTCCCAAATACCGTATTGGATCTTTTGATCAACCGGGTGGCCCGATTGTTTTAAGGCAAGCATAATTTGTCCGCGGTGGTGGCTTTCGTGTGAAACTAAATACCCTAGAAAAGCAGCAGGATGAGGCTTAAAACTTTTTATTTTATTAGTCTTGGCAGCATGTTCAAATAAGGTAGAAATAGCTTTCGCACTTCTCTCCAAGCCAGCCTGCAAATGCTTCTTAGTGATCGTATCCTTCTCAATTTTATCGATCCCTTTAAGCAAATCGGGTTCAGCAACTTTTAACCACATAAGCCTTACGTTATGCATATGGGCAAATTGCTCCCCAACATTCCTGCCTTTTGATGAGGATACAGAACCTAAATGGCCTTCCTCTATAGCGTCGAGCAGGTACAAATTTATACGGTTATGTATGTTCCAGCTTTCAATAATATCTTTCATTGCCCTGTACCTTAAATTGAGGTAAAAATAGTACTTTTAGCAGGATGAAAACCTTAGCAATTGGCAAGAAAGTTATTTACCCATACATTTGCAAAATAATAGACAAGTATGCAAGCTGAAGTAACACCATATATCCCAAAGAATAAGATACGTATTGTAACCGCCGCTTCGCTCTTCGACGGGCATGATGCGGCCATAAATATTATGAGGCGTATTATGCAGGCCAGCGGCGCTGAGGTAATACACCTTGGGCACGATCGCAGCGCCCTTGATGTGGTAAATTGTGCCATACAGGAAGATGCCAATGCTATTGCTATGACATCATACCAGGGCGGGCATAATGAGTATTTAAAATACATGCTCGACCTGCTCAAAGAACAAGGCTGTGGGCATATTAAAATATTTGCCGGTGGTGGTGGCGTTATCCTTCCCGATGAGATAAAGGACTTGCATAAATATGGTATTACCCGCATCTATTCACCAGACGATGGCCGTAAAATGGGCCTGCAGGGGATGATAAACGATATACTACAAAAATGTGATGAAGCCCCCAAGATTACCGATATTGATAAGCATATTAAAGGGCTCAAGAACAGGGATGCAAAATCTATTGCTGCCCTTATATCATTGGTAGAAGATTTCCCCGATAAAGCCAAAGAAGTCCATAAAAAGATTCAAGGCTTATCGGGTAAAAAGGTAATACCTGTATTAGGTATCACCGGTGTTGGTGGTGCAGGTAAATCATCATTAATAGATGAGTTATTACGCCGTTATTTAATTGATTTTTCTGCCAAAGGAAAAATAGAAGAAGGCAAAACCATTGCTATTTTATGCGTCGACCCATCGAAACGTAAAACAGGTGGAGCATTATTAGGTGACAGGATACGTATGAATGCATTGGGCAATACCCGTGTGTATATGCGTTCATTGGCTACGCGCCAAAGCCATTTAGCATTATCGCAAAGCATTAATAAAGCGGTAGATATTCTTAAAGCTTGCAACTTCGATTTAATATTATTGGAAACATCGGGTATAGGTCAATCAGATACCGAAGTGGTAGATTGTTCAGATGTATCGCTCTATGTAATGACACCGGAATATGGTGCTGCTACGCAGTTAGAGAAAATTGACATGCTCGACTTTGCCGATGTTATTGCTATAAATAAATTCGATAAACGCGGAGCACAGGATGCACTGAGAGATGTAAAAAAACAGTTCAAGCGCAACCATAATTTGTTTACGGCAAAAGATAGTGAACTGCCTGTTTTTGGTACCATAGCATCGCAGTTCAATGACCCGGGTATGAACAGTTTATACAAAACTGTAATTGATACCGTGGCAGCAAAAACAAAAGCCGATCTGCATTCATCATACAAACATGCCGAAGAACAATCTCAGAAAATATTCATCATTCCACCGGATAGGGTTCGTTATTTATCGGAGATAACAGAGACAGTTAGAGGATACGGCAAATGGGCCATCAGCCAGTCGGAGATTGCGGAGAAACTATATGCTTTGCACAGGGCTGAAGAAATGCTTGGCAGCAAACCTGAAATAACCAAGAAGAAAAAAGAACTGGAAGAACAACTTACTCCTGCCAACAAAAAAATACTGGAAGGCTGGGAGAAAGAAGTAAAACAATACACCGACGAGTATTTTGTTTACAATGTTCGCGGAAAAGACATAAAAGTAAAAACGCATACTGAATCACTCTCGCATACACTAATATCAAAAATTGCTGTGCCTCGTTACCGTGCATGGGGAGAGATATTGCATTGGGTATTGCAGGAAAACTTTCCGGGTAAGTTCCCATATACTGCAGGTGTTTATCCTTTCAAGCGTTCGGAAGAAGATCCTACACGTATGTTTGCAGGTGAAGGCGGGCCTGAACGTACCAATAAACGTTTCCACTATGTAAGCGCAGGTATGCCTGCAAAAAGGCTTTCTACTGCATTCGATTCGGTTACACTATATGGTCGTGACCCTGACCATCGCCCTGATATTTATGGAAAGATAGGCAACTCGGGTGTGTCTATCTGCTGCCTTGATGATGCCAAGAAGTTGTATTCAGGTTTTAACCTATGCGACCCCAAGACATCGGTATCGATGACGATAAACGGGCCTGCTTCAATCATTGCAGCCTTCTTTATGAATGCTGCTATTGACCAGCAGTGCGAGTTGTATATTAAAGAACATAAGCTTGAAAAACAGGTTCAGAAAAAGATTGATGATATTTATAAAAAGAAGGGCGTAAAACGCCCTGCATATCAAGGTGCGTTACCAAAAGGTAATGATGGCCTTGGCCTAATGTTATTAGGAATTACCGGAGAACAGGTTCTGCCAAAAGATGTATATGAAAAAATTAAAGCCTTTGCACTTTCGCAAGTACGCGGTACTGTGCAGGCCGATATTTTAAAAGAAGACCAGGCACAAAATACATGCATATTCTCCACTGAATTCTCACTCCGCTTAATGGGTGATGTGCAGCAATATTTTATCAATAATAAGGTTCGTAATTTTTATTCTGTATCTATATCGGGCTACCATATTGCTGAAGCAGGCGCTAATCCTATTTCGCAAGTTGCATTTACCATTGCCAACGGATTTACTTTTGTAGAATACTACCTCTCTCGGGGAATGAATATTAATGACTTTGCACCTAACCTTTCCTTCTTCTTCTCAAACGGCATTGACCCTGAGTATGCAGTAATAGGAAGGGTAGCACGCCGTATTTGGGCAAAGGCCATGAAATTGAAATATGGCGCTGATGAGCGTTCGCAGATGTTAAAGTATCATATTCAAACATCGGGCCGTTCATTGCATGCTCAGGAAATTGATTTTAATGATATCCGCACTACATTACAGGCATTGTATGCCATATATGACAACTGTAATTCATTACATACTAATGCATACGATGAAGCCATAACCACTCCTACCGAGGAAAGTGTGCGCCGTGCTATTGCCATTCAGTTAATCATTAACAGGGAATTAGGTTTGGCTAAAAATGAAAATCCGTTACAGGGTTCATTCATTATTGAAGAACTTACCGACCTGGTGGAAGAAGCCATTATGGTTGAGTTTGACCGTATAAATGAACGTGGTGGTGTATTGGGTGCTATGGAAACCATGTACCAACGCGGTAAAATTCAGGAAGAAAGCTTGTACTACGAACGCCTTAAACATACGGGTGAGTATCCTATTGTAGGAGTAAATACATTCCTTTCATCAAAAGGCTCACCCAGTATTATACCAAGAGAAGTAATACGTTCTACTAAGGAAGAAAAGGAGTACCAGATAAGCATGATTCACACTCTGCAAAAAGCAAATACTGAGAAAGGCCCTAAGCTATTAAAGGAATTGCAACTAGCAGCTATACATAATGAAAACCTGTTCGAAAAACTAATGCAGTCTGTTCAGTATTGTTCACTGGGGCAAATTACCAATGCTCTTTTTGAAGTTGGCGGTCAGTACAGGCGGAACATGTAATTTTATCTCTGTTCTCAAGTTTAGGTACAATGCATATTCTAAAATATGTGAAGGATATAACTCTAACTTAAATTCCTGTAAGATCCTGCCCGGTTAATGAGGCCATCTTTGCATTTTAAGAAGGCAAAAATTAATAACCCGGCGGCATTATCCAAAATAAAAAAACATATTATACTTCTGTCATCATTTAAAATGCTTTAAGTTGCTTTTGAAGTGCGATAATTAACGTTTATCGAATGATTTTGGGAAATAGCAGGAATTGCAATACATTTGTGTTATAAGGTCTAAAGTCCTCATCATGAATACAAAAAGAATACTCCTATCTCTTTGCATAATATTAACCACAGTCTCAGTTTGGGGACAGGGAAAATACAAAAGCAAAAAACCACATGGTCAATATCAATGCGATATTGCTGCTTATACAACAGCCTCTACTATTGAAGCAGGTGCCAGCAGTAATGTATACGTAATTACTGATGATTCTGCATATACCGTTGCCTGGACACCGGCGGCATCAGTCACCAACCCAACGGCTGCATATACATACGTGCATCCTACCGTTACTACAACCTATACAGTTACTTTAACCGGTCCATGCGGAACCCAAACCGATACGGTAACTGTTCACATAGGATGCACATTAAGTACTTCAACTTCCAATACTCCTTACTATTGTTCGGCTTATCAAGGCACCGCAACAACTTATGCCAACGGTGTATCTCCTTATACTTATGCATGGAGCAACGGGCAAACTACATCAACTGCTTCGGCATTAAATGTGGGGACTTATTCAGTTACTATTACCGATGTTAACGGATGCCATACTTCCGATTCCACCTCAATTTCAGCAACTCCTTTAACACACAGCATATCTGCCACCCCTAATCTTATTGAATCAGGTAATCTTAGCCAACTGAGTGAGACAGTCGCATCAGGCCCGGCTACCTATACTTATTCATGGGCACCGGCAGCTTCAGTCAACGCCCCCACTTCACCAAACACAAAGGCTCACCCCACTACAACTACCCAATACACGGTTACAGTTACTACTCCCTGCGGGACATTAACCGATACGGTTACAGTTTTTGTAGGCTGCACTTTATATGCAAACATTACAAAAACATCCTATTACTGTACAGGCCAAAAAGGTACAGCGGCAGCGCATCCGGTTGGGGTAGCGCCTTATACTTATTCATGGTCAACAGGGCAGACTTCATCCAGTATTAATGGCCTGGCAATTGGAAGTTACTCTGTAACAGTTCATGACAAAAATGGATGCAGTGTACTAGATACGTTCTCTATTCATCAGGCAACTTTCAACAGCAGTGCATCTGCAAGCCCTGTTACTGTAGAAGCAGGAAATGGCACCACCTTAACCGCCTATATAGATTCAGCTTTGCCTTCATATACTTACAAATGGGCACCGGCAGCATCGGTTACAAACACCAATAAAGCAATTACCACAGCTTACCCTAAAACCACAACAACATACACCGTTACAATAACAACTCCTTGCGCTACTTATACAGATACTGTAACTGTATTTGTAGGCTGTACTATTTCAGCAACTACCCAGACTACTCCATATTTTTGCGGAGGAGAAAAAGGGACAGCTTCTGTATCAATTGCGAATGGAAGAGCGCCTTATATTTATACATGGAGTGACGGAGAAACCACAGCAGAGGCTACCAACCTGAGTGTTGGAAGTTCTACAGTCACGGTACAAGATTCAAACGGATGCAGCGTAACAGATACATTCCATATTTCTACAGGTCCTCCGTTATTAAGCATATCAGCAAGTCAAACCAGTATCGAGAAGGGCAGTCTCACTAAGTTATCCGCCTTTTTAGCAGATTCCGTTTCTTCTTATACATATACGTATTCATGGGCACCTTCTGCATCAGTTACCTATCCTAATTCGCAGAACACTACTGCTAAGCCCTTATCAACAACCCAATATACAGTTACCGTTTCAACCCCATGTGGAGTATTGACTGATACCGTTACAGTTCATGTTAATTGTTCTATTACTGCAAATTTGTTAACCACATATTATCACTGTCCATCTGGCGGAGATACAGTTACAGTTAATGCGAGTGGAGGCTTCTCTCCGTATACGTATGCCTGGAGCAGCGGACAGACCACATCAACTGTTACCGGGTTGGCTTTAGGAAATTACACCGTAACCGTAAACGATTTATACGGCTGTGGTGCTACCGATCCATTTTCTATTAACGTCAGTCCTTCAACATTCTCAATCTATGCAAATCCTACAACCATAGAACCGGGCGACAGTGTATTTTTAAATATTTATTCTTCAGATACGTTAACTGCTATATCGTGGAAGCCTTCTGCATCGGTTACAAATCCGAATTCGGCATTTACATATGCACACCCTACAACAACTACTACATATACAGTTACAGCCACTACTTCATGCGGAGTATTGACAGATACCGTAACTATTTTTACCGGGTGTTCGGTTTCTGCATCAGTATCAACTACACCTTTCTATTGTTCATCAACTAAAGGAACTGCTAAAGCAAATGTAATTAATGGTATAGCCCCATATAGTTATTCATGGTCGCCGGGCGGGCAAACTACCGATAGTATTTCGGGTTTGAATACCGGAAGCTATACATTAACTGTAACCGATTTCCATGGCTGCAATGTTACTGATACCTTCTCAATCAACAATATTACATCCCATATACAAGCGTCCGCAACAACTGTGGAGGCCGGAGACAGTGTTTTTTTACATCTTATCGATTCTACTTCTTATCCTGTTTCATGGGCACCTTCGACATCTGTGAGAAATCCTAATGCAATAGGAACTTATGTTTATCCAACAGTTAAAACTACATACACAGTAACTATTAGTGCCCCTTGCGGCCCGGTTACTGATACCATAACCATATTCATGGGATGCACCTTTTCTACCATTGGTATAAATTCCAGCCCGTATATTTGTCCTTCAAATGGAGGTACTGCAACTGCATTCCCGCAGGATGGAGTAGCTCCATATACTTATACATGGTCACCAGCCGGGCAAACCACACAAGGTATTACAGGATTAAATGTTGGAAGTTATTCTGTTACAGTGCAAGATGTTAATGGATGTAATGTCACTAATTCAGTTACCATTTCTTCCGGTTCGCTATCACTTTCTGTAAATGCAATACCGAAAGCTGTAACACTTTTCGACAGTGCTTATTTGTATGCGGTTGATAACGACCCGATGGCTACCGTTGCATGGTCACCTGCAGCTTCAGTTACCTATCCCGATTCAATACATACATACGCGCATCCTAAGACTACTACAACTTATACTCTAACATTAACAAGTCCTTGCGGAATACTAACCGATACTGTAACCGTATTTATGGCATGTGCCAATAAGTTCAATCAGTCAGTTTGTATTGTAACCAACGACACAGCCATTAATAAAAATGTAATAATTTGGGGAAGGAATAATTCTCCTCCAGATGGCTCATTTTATATCTATGATTCAACATCATCGGGCTGGACACAAATTGGAACCGTGCCAGATACTGCATTGAGTGACTATATTGATAACGCATCTAATCCAAATTCACAAGCATATAGTTACCGTATCTCAACATTTGATTCCTGCGGAGAATCTGCCTTGAGTATTACCAACAGTACTATTTACCTGCAGGCAAGTGCTGTAGTTACCGGCGATAGCCTTAACTGGACCCCATATACTGGTTTTGCCCCAACAAAGTATAAGATATACCGCGGGGCTAGTTCAAATTCACTTTCAGTAATTGATTCTGTTTCGGCAGGTGTTACTAACTATGTTGATCTATCGCCTCCGGGTGGTTCTATGTATATGATCGAGGCTGTAAATCCATCGGGTGGTTGTACTATTACACATAGGCCAACACATGCGGGTAGTCTTATTACATCAGTTTCCTTTTCAAATATTACTCTGCCAATAGGCCCATTGGGTATTAATAATATTGCAAACTCCAATTCTCTTGTAATAAGCCCTAACCCAGCTAAAGGCCAATTTAATATAAGCTACAGCTTATTGAAAGACGAGAATGTAGACATTACGTTGATTGATGAACTTGGCCAGGTAGTTTACACCAAACAATTATTAAGCCAGCATACCGGTACATTAAGGCAATCTGTTAATGTGCAAGATTTGGCACAAGGAATCTACTCACTGCGTTTGACAACGGACGAAGGAATAATAGTTAAGAAGGTAGTTATCCTGAACAGGTAAATCCTAATTCCTAAAGGTCATCGGGGTTTAAGAACTTGAATACCATTGCTGCAATGGCTCCACCTGCAAAAGGGCCTACCAGGTATATCCATAAGTATTGCATGGAATGGTGACCACATAAAGCATCAATTAAAATTGGTCCCGTACCAACTGCAGGGTTAAATGCTCCGCCTGAAATTGGCCCACCTGCAATGGCTCCTGCTAAAACTGTAAAGCCAATTGCCAGTCCGTAAAATGAATTACCTGCAGTGTTTTTGGATGTAGCCACATTCAACACTACACTTGCCAATGCGAAAGTAAAAGCTGCTTCAATAAGTAATGGCTTAAGAATATTTATTCCGGCTGCAGGTGCTGGTGCAAAAGTGTGTCCCATTATTTTATAAACGGTAAAAGCAGCAACCATTGCTCCAATTATTTGTACCACTATATAAACAAGTGCATCATTCATTTTTATTTTACCACGCATTAAAACAGCAAGTGTTACGGCAGGATTGTAGTGAGCGCCTGAAACATGCCCGCCCATATATACCATAACCATTAATATAGCGCCTATTGCAAGTGGGTTACCGCTTAAGCCTATTACAAATACAAGAAAGAAAGTTCCTATAAATTCTACTAGATAATTTTTCATGGGGATATAAAGTTTTAGTTTAAGTAAAAATAGTCCTTGTTTTGTAATATGTGTAATATTGCACCTTGAATTTTCTAACAAGGTTATTAACTAAATAAAAATAAAATATGTCAGTAACAGTAGGCCAAAAAGCTCCAAATTTTGAACTCCCCGACCAGGATAAAAAAATGGTTAATCTCGAATCATTGAAAGGAAAAAACGTGATTCTTCTTTTCTTTCCAGCTGCATTTACCAGCACCTGCACCAAGGAAATGTGCCAGACCCGCGATGAACTTTCGTATTTCAACGGAATGAACGCGGAGGTTTTCGGTATTTCGGTTGATATGCCATTTACGTTGGCAAAATATAAAGCAGATAATCAATTGAATTTTCCTCTCCTTTCAGATTTTAATAAAGAAGCAATTACTGCTTATGGCTGTAAATATGATACGTGGATTGCAGGATTGAAAGGCGTTGCAAAGCGTTCATCCTTTGTAATAGACAAGGAAGGTGTTATTCGTTTTGCACAAATACTTGAAGTAGCAGGCGATTACCCTGATTTTGATGGAATAAAAAAGACGCTGGAAGGATTGAAGTAATTAAAGAATCATTCCCGCACCAACAGTTTCGTTGGTGGCTTCATCAATAAGTATCATGCTGCCTGTGCGGCGGTTCTTCCGGTAACTATCGAAAAATAATGGCTTGGTCGTGCGTATAGATATACGGGCAACGTCATTCAATTTTACTTCCTTATCGTCTTCAATACGGTGTAGTGTATTGATGTTTATTTTGTATTGCACATCTTTTACAATGCATTTTGCATCTTGTATAGAATGCTTTATAAGATACTTGCCACCTGCAACTAATTTCCTTTCATTCAACCAGCATATCATCATATCAATATCCTGTTCAACCTTGGGTTGGTTATGCTCCCGCACCAACATATCGCCACGGCTCAGATCAATATCATCTTCCAGCAACATAGTAACTGACATGCCCGGATAAGCTTCTTCAATAGGCCCATCGTAGGTGTCAATAGCTTTTATTTTGCTCATTGTACCCGAAGGCAAAGCCATTACCTTATCGCCTTTTTTAAATATACCGCCTGCTACTTTACCGGCATAACCACGGTAGTCATGGTATTCATCAGACTGGGGGCGTATAACATATTGAACAGGAAAGCGGCAGTCAATAAGATTCTCATCGCTTGCCACGTGAATATTTTCGAGCAGGTACAATAATGTACTGCCTGCATACCATGGCATATTTTTTGACTTATCTACAACATTGTCTCCGGTAAGTGCTGCAATTGGTATAAACTGTACATCCACCACTTCCAGTTTCGATGAGAACTTTTCATACTCCGATCTTATCCTTTCAAAGACTTCCTCTTTATATCCTACAAGGTCCATTTTATTTATGCACACTATAATATGCCTGATACCAATTAAAGAAGTAATAAGTGTATGCCTGCAGGTCTGCTCAGTTATACCATTGCGGGCATCTATCATAATAATAGCCAGGTTAGCGGTAGATGAACCGGTAACCATGTTACGAGTGTATTGTATATGCCCCGGAGTATCGGCAATAATAAATTTACGGCGTGGAGTAGAAAAATAACGGTAGGCAACATCAATGGTAATACCTTGTTCACGTTCTGCCCTGAGGCCATCGGTAAGCAATGCAAGATTTACCTGCTCCTCACCACGTAATTCGCTGGTGCGTTTAATAGCTTCATACTGGTCCTCAAATATCGATTTACTGTCATAAAGCAAACGACCAATTAACGTGCTCTTTCCATCATCAACACTGCCGGCTGTAAAAAAACGTAACAGCCCACGTGTGGTAGGAACTAAAGGTTTATGTCCGTTAGAATCTTTCATACAATCAAAAATAACCGGCTTTTTTACGGTCTTCCATAGCTGCTTCCGAGCGCTTATCATCTGCACGTGTACCTCTTTCAGTAACTCTCGATGCGGCAATTTCTTCAATAACTTCATCAATATTCGATGCAGTAGATTCTACCGCTCCTGTACATGACATATCTCCAATGGTACGGAAACGTATGATACGTTCCTCATACTTTTCATTATCCTTCAATTTTAAAAATGGCGATTTTGCCAATAATTGTCCATCTCTGCTCAAGCATTCGCGTTTGTGTGAAAAGTAAATAGACGGGAGCGGAATTTCTTCATCTTTAATATATTGCCAAACGTCTAATTCAGTCCAGTTACTGAGAGGGAAAACACGGAAATGCTCTCCAATATTTTTCTTGCCATTGAACAGATCCCACAACTCAGGACGTTGGTTCTTAGGGTTCCATTGCCCAAATTCATCACGGTGAGAAAAGAATCTTTCTTTAGCCCTTGCTTTCTCCTCATCTCTGCGCGCTCCACCAATGCATGCATCCAGTTTTAATTCTTCAATTGCATCAAGTAATGTTACTGTTTGTAATAAATTACGGCTGGCATTATAGCCGGTTTCTTCCTTAACACGGCCTTTATCAATAGAATCTTGCACGTACTTAACGATAAGGCGCGCATCTATTTTCTTAACCCACTCATCGCGGTAAACAATAGTCTCTTCAAAATTGTGGCCTGTATCAATATGCATTAATGCAAAAGGAATCTTTGCAGGCCAAAAAGCTTTACGTGCCAGATAGCTTACCACAATCGAATCCTTTCCGCCAGAAAAAAGCAAAGCAGTTTTCTCGAACTGGGCAGCCACTTCACGTAAAACGTAAATTGACTCCGATTCAAGTTCTTCCAGGTGATGTGTATTCGCGTGCATATTGTTGCAAATATAATGAATAGCCTAAGCCTTAACGTCTTTCAGGTTAAGTTCTATGCTTTTAATATTGTTCCATTCGTTTTCCCGTAAACTATAACTTATTTTAAAAGGCTTGCCCGAAGCCACTATTTTCATGTGTTCCCCCATATCAAAACCAATAACATTAAAAAAACATTCGGGTTATCGGCCTGGGCAACGGTCATGCGCAAGTGGTTGCTACCAACTACCTGTGGTTCACGTTTGGTAATTACATTTTCTGAATAAAAAACAGGAGCCATGTTTCCCGGCCCAAATGGTGCAAGTTGTTTAAGTATGTTATACATACTTTCATTTATAGATGAAAACGCAATCGGAGCATCAATTTCTACAACGGGGCGGAGCAATTCTTCAGGTATACTATCACTAACTACTTTTTCAAATAATTCAATAAATGCCTGCAGGTTTTCTTCCTTCATAGTTAAACCTGCTGCATATTTATGCCCACCGAATTGTTCTAATAAATGCGAACAGGCATCAATTGCCTCGTATAGATCAAAGTCCCTTACAGAACGGGCAGAGCCGGTGATCTTTCCATTGGAAAGGGTAAGAATAATTGTAGGACGATAATAATGTTTTTCAATAAGGCGAGATGCTACTATACCAATTACACCTTTATGCCATTCAGGGTTATATAAAACAGTTGTTTTTTTCTTTTTCAGTTTTTCATCACCGGCAATCATAGCGACAGCCTCTTGAGTAATCATGCTATCAACATCCCTTCTCTCAAAGTTTGTTTTGTTCACAGAGTCGCTCGAAAATTTTGCTTTTTCAGGGTTATCGGCTATCAATAGCTCAACTGCATTTTTTCCGGTTTCAATCCTCCCCGCAGAATTAATACGCGGGCCAAAAACAAACACCAGATCGTTTACTGTGATTTGTTTTTGCAGTTGCACCAGGTCTATAATGGCTTTAAATCCTGCTCGGGGCGCACTGTTTATTCTCTTTAAACCATGAAAGGTAAGCGTGCGATTTTCACCTGTAATAGGTACAATATCTGATGCTATACTTAAGCCAACCAGGTCGAGGTATTGCTCCAGCATATCAAAAGGCATATCAAAATGTATGGCAAGTGCCTGCACAAGTTTAAAACCAATCCCGCAACCGGGTAATTCTTTATACGGGTATTCGCAATCTTCTCTTTTCGGGTTCAGTATCGCAACTGCGTCGGGTAATGTCTTATCAGGTTTGTGATGATCGCAGATAATAAAATCAATACCTTTTTCTTTTGCGTAAGTTACTTTATCATGCGATTTAATACCACAATCTAGTGCAACAATGAGTTTATATCCATTTTCAGCAGCATAATCAACTCCCTTAAATGATATACCATACCCTTCAGCATAACGGTCAGGTATATAATACCCGCAGTTCAAACCCAGGAATTTTAAGAAAGTATAAACCAATGCTACAGATGAAGTGCCATCTACATCATAGTCACCATAAACCAATATCTTTTCACGATTCAGGGCACCGTCAGTAATACGCTTTACTGCTTTATCCATATCCTTCATTTGATACGGATCGTGCAATGATTTAAGGTCAGGGCGGAAAAATTCTTTAGCCTGGTCATAAGTTTCTATACCACGCTGCACAAGCAGGTTTGCAATAACAGGGTTGACACGTATAACCTCAACCAGCTTACGCACCTTCTCTTCAGGAGCCTGTTCCTTAACGTTCCAGCGTTTTTGCATAAATATTATTAAAGGGCAGCGACAACCTGGTTGTATTTGTCCAGGCATTCATCACCGCAGCAACCTTTTCTATCCTCCGAGCACTTTTCGCATTGTATATGCAGGGTATGGCAGGGTTCATACGAGCAATTGATCTGCCTTTCCGAAACCTCTCCGCAACAATGGCACTTACTTAATACATCTTCTGTAACACGTTCCGACAATCTCTCATCAAACACAAAATTCTTACCAATAAATTTCGATTGCAGGCCTTCTTTCTTTACCTGGTGCACATATTGAATTATGCCACCATCTAACTGAAATACATTTTCATATCCATTATGTTTAAGCCATGCACTTGCCTTCTCACAACGTATTCCGCCGGTGCAATAGAGCAATATATTCTTATCTATTTTATCTTCCAAAATATCTAAAACCTTAGGCAATTCTTCACGGAAAGTTTTAACATCAGGGCATATGGCATTATAAAACCTGCCCACTTCGCTCTCGTAATTGTTACGCATATCAACCACAACCGTATTCGGCTCATCAACCATTTTGTGGAAGGTGAGTGCATCCAATCGTTGGCCTGTGTTTTCAGTATCGAAAGCGTTATCCTTTAGGCCATCTGCTACAATCTTCTTCTTTACCTTCATAATAAGCGCAAAGAATGATTTATTATCGTCCTCTATAGCATATTTAAAAGGTACTTCCGCAAAAAGAGGATTTTGGTGAATATTTTCAATAAAGGCTTTAAAGTTGCTTTCAGGTACACTCAATTGAGCATTAATCCCTTCATTAGCCACATAAATACGACCTAATACATTAAGGCTCTGCCAGTATGCAAAAAGCTCATCGCGTAATTTTACCGGGTTTTCGATATACACATACCTGTAAAAGGAAAGTGTAATTCTCTTAAACGTCTCCGCCGCTACTTTTTTGCGTAATTCTTTCTTACTTACCCTGTTATATAGAAACATAGTTATTTTACAAGGAGTGCAAAGGTAGTATAAATGCGCCTATTGTCATAGCTCTGTCTTAATAGAAGAAAAATGGTATTAATATACCTATTTACACCAATCAAGTATAACCACTTAAATTACAGGTATTTACGATAAAATCACCCTGTTACCCCCGGTAGGAATTCAGTATAAATATAGGTTTTTTTTAGTGAACTATTTCCGGGTTTATCTGTTTTAAGATGGATTTAATTTGAACCATCCTTTCTTCACCGTATTTTTTCTGGAGTAATTTTTCTTCTTCCATATAAAAATCCTGGCATTTACATACAATTAGAACCCAAATGGTTTTTTTTACCATTCCAGCCCGATCTCTTATAAATTTTCAGAAATTAACTAAAACGATTACTGGATAGCATCAATTGCTCTCATAAAAGATGCGAAATCATCCTTTGTTTTCTTCACGATGGAGTAAGCAACAGAAATGGTAATCCCATTTCTACAGTTTATAATAATAGGATCGTGTTCATCTCTATCATACCTCTGAACTCCCTCAAAATCAATTGATGATGGGCTGAAACCCCTAATTCCAAGATATTTCTTTACCTTACATATGATAGCCGGTTGCAGCGACTTGCTTGATAAGGGAACTATAATATCATCGCCTGCCAATAAAAATATAGTTTACAAACTT
This sequence comes from Bacteroidota bacterium, assembly GCA_013289475.1. Lineage (GTDB taxonomy): Bacteria > Bacteroidota > Bacteroidia > JABEUT01 > JABEUT01 > JABEUT01. Next base: position 31,992 of record JABCZW010000009.1, on the reverse strand, counting down.
GAAATGGCATTTGATATTATTACCACCCACGAGCAAAGGCATTTTGAACAGGCAAAAGAAGTTTTAGCCGTTCTGCCCAAATAAAAAAATTATAGCCCGCCAAGGCGGGCTATAATTTTATAATTGTTTTTTTATTAATTCTTAAGGAACACTAATTGTCCCAAATGGCTCGATAAATGGACTGTACGACCCGCAACTACATTTAACCTGTTCCTGTGCGGTTCTTTTGCAAAATCCTCTGCTGAAACTGATGTATGCTTTTGAAACCACTCATCAACTTGCAGTTTATTGAGATGTTCCGAAAGTTTCGAGTTTATCTCTTTCCAATTTGCTCTCAACTCTTTTACCGAAGGCAATTCAGCCACAGTTTTATCAGGCTTAGCCAGGAAAGGTTCAGCTAATTGAGGGTGCAATGATTTTTCAAAACCAAGCAATGGAAGCATTGCATCGTTCACTGCCGTAAGGTGGCCTAATAAATAAATCCCTCTGTTCCTGCCGGGAGAAACTTCTTTTAAAAGCTGTTCGTCAGTAAGACCATTGATCAATTCATCTGTCGCCTTTAGTCTTGAATTCCATAGATCAAGAACCATTTTAACTGCTAATTGTTTTTCGTTTGACATGTTTTTTTTATTAAAGGTTATTTTTTTGTTTGTTCATTTATTTGTTTTGCTTCACTATATGCATCGGCGGCCAGGCTAAACATTAAAATCACAAGGCCTAAGAATAACACTATCCATTTATCAAACACAAGATTAGTGAGAAAAATGGAAATTTCGCCATAGCGTATTACCACCCAGGCAATTATCAATGCCACGCCAAGCCCTTTACGTTTACCGTTGTAAAGGTAGCCACCACCAAAGAGGAATAAATTCAGAATTGCTGCGATCCAAGGGTTTTTCATGATTTTATTTTTTAGTTGTTTTGCTTATTTGAATTTTAATAAGCAAATATAAAAAAATAAACTTGCATTTTGCAAGTTTATTTTGTTATCTTTATGTAACTTTGTAATGGAATGGTAAAAAAGGGGATAAAAAAATCTGAAATACGATCTATGTGCCCAATTTCATGCACACTTGAATTAGTAGGTGATAAATGGTCATTGCTTATTATAAGGGATATGCTGTTTTTTGAAAAAAGTACTTACAACGAATTTTTAGACTCCGGTGAAAAAATATCGACGAATATTTTAAACGACAGGTTAATTATGCTAACTGAAAGAGGCTTAATTAGCTATACAGGCACTGCTAAACGAAAAAGATACAAGTTAACCAAACTTGGGCTGGAGTTAAAGCCTATTATTGATGCTGTTGGTTCATTCGGTATGAAACATTTTGAAGGGAGCAAAGAATATGTTCAACAGCAATTAAAAGGTTCAGGTCGAAAAACTCATTAAGTTATTACGCTTTAATCAATTTTTATTCACCTTTGTTATATGAATAGTGTTTATGTATCGCTCGGAAGCAATCTTGGCAACAGAGAAGCCAACTTGCTAAAGAGCATAGAGTTACTCAATAAAACAGCAGGCAAGGTAATCGCAGTTTCATCATTATATGAAACCGAGCCCTGGAAGATGGATGATGCAACAAGCTTTATAAACCAGGTTATCTTATTAGAAACAAATCTTAATGCTGAAAAAATGATGGATGTATTGCTGGAAACGGAAATACAAATGGGCAGAGTTCGTACATCAGCAAAATATGAATCGAGGGCAATTGATATTGATATTCTTTTCTTTAACGATGCCATTATTTCATCTGATAAATTAACCATCCCCCACCCTTATTTACACCAACGCAAATTTGTATTGGAGCCTTTGGCAGAGATAAATCCCGGCTTTATTCATCCTAAGTTAAAAAAAGATATTGCCCGACTCCTGCTGGAATGCGAGGACGCCTACTCAGTGGCAAAGGTTATGTCGAAATAAATATGTAAATTCGTATTAGATTATAACGCTATAAAAATGACGGCCTACGAAGATTTAGCACCAAGTTCAAAAGTCTGGATATTTCAGTCGGAACGTGAGTTTACACCTGAAGAACTTCAGTCATTGACCGAAAGCCTCACGGCATTTGTAAATAATTGGTTGAGCCACGGCAGTTTGGTTAAAGGCCACTTTAAAGTATTACACAAACGCTTTATTGTCTTTTTTGCTGATGAAGCCGGTGAAGCTATGTGCGGGAGAGCAGTTGATTCTTCAGTACGCTTTATAAAAGAGCTTGAAACCAAAATGGGTACAAGCATGCTTAACCGGAGTTTGGTTGCATACATGAAAGAGGGAAAAGTACTTTCGTGCAACTTAAATCAATTGGCACAACTTTCGGAAGAAGGGAAAATAAGTCCGGATACTTTAATGTTCAATAATTTGGTTGCCACCAAATCCGATTTTGAAAAAAATTGGATGATTCCGCTTTCCACCAGCTGGCACCAAAATTATATTTTGCAAAAATCATAATCAGAAGTGTACAGTAAAAAATTTCACTCCATCAATTTAAATGACCATTCCTTTGTTGTTACGGGTGGTGCCGGCTTCATTGGTTCACATCTGGTAGATTATTTAGTAAGTCATAATGCTAAGAAAATAGTTGTACTGGATGACCTTTCTACAGGTAACATTGACAACCTTAAACCATTTGAAAGTTATAAAGGTTTTGAATTTATGCAAGGCAGTATTTGTGAAAAAGCAATATGCGAAAAAGCTTTTAAGGGCATTGATTATATTTTACATGAGGCCGCGCTTTGCTCAGTGCCACGCTCAATTGCTAACCCTATTGCCACGCACGATGTAAATGTATCCGGCTTTTTAAATGTATTAGTGGCTGCACGAGATGCAGGTGTAAAACGATTGGTCTACGCAAGTTCATCATCGGTTTACGGCGACAGCAAATCATTACCGAAAAAAGAAACTGACCAGCCAAGCCCTTTATCGCCTTATGCTGTATCTAAATACAGTAATGAACTTTATGCTTCAGTATTTGCACGCAACTATGGTATGAGCCTTGCAGGTTTACGTTACTTTAATATTTTCGGGCCAAGGCAAAATCCTTTTGGCCAATATGCTGCTGCCATTCCGCTTTTTGTTACGGCGCTTATGCAGAACAAAGCACCGGTAATTTATGGCGACGGTTCTCAAACCCGCGATTTTACTTTTATTGAAAACGTAGTACAGGCAAATATCAAAGCTTTATTTGCAAGTTCTGCCGTTAACGGGCAAGTATTTAATGTAGCCTGCGGTGACCAGGTAAGTGTGAACGATCTTTTCGGAATGCTTGCAGGTTTTGCCAATTCTAAGATTACACCTACATATCAGCCATCACGCCTCGGCGATGTAAAAGATTCAAAGGCTGCCATTGAAAAAGCAAAAGACCTGTTAGGATATACCCCTGAAGTATTTTTTAAAGAAGGTGTAGCAACCACCTGGAAGTGGTTTAAAGAGAACTATAAGATTCCGCAAGCCACAACGGCATGAAAAAAATAGCTGTACTTACTTCAGGTGGCGATGCACCGGGCATGAATGCCTGCATTCGTGCTGTAGTTCGGGCAGGTTTGTTTCACAATATTGAAATGATTGGAGTGCGCGAAGGTTATGATGGCCTTATTGAAGGCAATTTCCTTCCTATGGATTCTCATTCGGTAAGCAACATCATACAACGTGGCGGTACTATACTTAAAACTGCTCGCAGCGAACGCTTCCGTACAAAAGAAGGTATGCTGCAGGCAAAGAAAAAATTAGAAGATGCCAATATAGATGGCCTTGTGCTTATTGGCGGAGATGGAACATTTAAGGGTGCGCAAGCCTTTACAACGGTTACCAATATACCTTGCATGGGTGTGCCCGGCACTATTGATAATGATCTTTTCGGGACTGATTATACCATAGGTTTCGATACTGCACTTAATACAGTTATAGATGCAGTAGATAAAATACGCGATACTGCGGCTTCACACAATCGATTATTTTTTGTTGAAGTAATGGGACGGGATGCAGGCTTCATAGCTCTTAATGGTGGCGTTGGTTGCGGAGCAGAAGATATACTTATACCCGAAAGCAAAACAGATATTGACGAAGTTTCGCGCCGCCTGGAAGAAGGATGGAAGCGACATAAATCATCCTGCATAATTATTGTGGCAGAAGGAGATAAAGAAGGCGGAGCATTTGAAATAGCCAGGAAGGTGAAAGAAAAATTCAACCACTACGATACACGTGTTACTGTAATAGGCCACATGCAGCGTGGCGGCACCCCAACCTGTTTCGACCGCGTATTGGCAAGTCGCTTGGGAGTAGCTGCACTGGAAGGATTACTAAACGGCAAAACTCATGAGATGGCTGGGCTTGTAAATAACCATATTGTATTTACCCCTTTCACTCAGACACGAAAACACAATGTAGATATTAATGAAGGCTTATTAAGGATCGCACATATTTTATCCGCTTAATTTACTCCATGGCTCTATTTGATTTTTTAAAGAAACAACCCAAACTGCCAACGCTTGATCTTTCGGTCTTGCGCACTGATATGCATTCTCATTTTATTCCGGGTATTGATGACGGAGCCCAAACTATGGAGGATTCATTGGCCATGTTAAAAGGAATGCAGGAATTGGGATATAAAAAAGTTGTTACCACTCCGCATATAATGACAGATGGCTACCGCAACACACCCGAAATAATATTAGGCGGATTAGAAAAAGTAAGACAGGCGGCAAAAGAAGCCGGGATTGATATAGAAATAGAGGCAGCGGCAGAATATTATCTCGATTATGAATTTGAGAAAAAACTGAAAGACGGAAATGTACTCACATTCGGAACCAAATATTTACTGTGGGAAATACCGTTTATAAACCCGCCTGACAATATAAATGATATTGTTTTTGAAATGGCTTCTCGTGGCTACAGGCCTATACTGGCACACGTTGAACGTTATGGTTTCTGGCAGAATAACTTTGAAAAATACCAGGAGCTTTCTGACAGGGGTATATTGCTCCAAATGAATATTAACTCTATTACAGGACACTATTCTGCACAAACCCGTAAAGCAGCACAGTGGCTTATTGATAAAGACTTAATAAGTTTTGTAGGCTCCGATTGCCACCGTATGGAGCATATAGAGCTTATGAAAATTGCATTAAAGGACAAGCACTTTCAAAAATTGCTTAATTCTACCAAGCTGCTTAATAAAACATTATAAGGCTTTTGTTTTGTATTTGAATTACCTACATTTGTAATTCAATGAATAGAATTGCTGCTATATTTCTTACTCTAACATTTGTACTTTACTTAGGTGGTATGCAGTTAATGTATTGGGTCAAAATTGATAATGCAAAACGTGATGCCACCGCTACTATATTGAGACATAGCGCTAAAGCAGTAGACACCAAAGACTTTTCTTTTACAACTTCTCAATACAATTCATTAAGCTGGTTAGATAAGAATAAAGAGTTTATTTTTGATGGGCAACATTACGATATTGCGGGTATAGAATATTTGTCTGGAAGCATAAAAGTTTCATGTTATAATGATAATGAGGAAACTGAAATTGCAAATGCCTTTCAAAAATTCTCAAATAAGCTATTCTCTACTCATCAGCAATCAAACAGTAGCGATAATGACGTTTTAAGTAAGATAACTAAGGAATATTTACCTCTCAATCCGGTTTTGGTCCAACCTAAAATAGAAAAATCTATTTCAATCATTACTAAAGAAAATACCCCTACTCTTTCTTTACTCACCGCCGATATCTGGCATCCGCCGTCCATTTGCTAAATTAATTGTAACGGATTTTAAGAAATAACGCTTACCGTTATTCTGTTACACCGTATTTATTTGATACCTATCGGTAATCAGAAGAAATACAATCTACATAAGTTTAGTAAGAACAATGATTTAAATACTAATATCATGAAACCAATTAAACAATTGCCTATTAAGGAATCGCTTAACGAATTAGAGTCAATCCATAAAAACTGTTCTTCTTTTTTAAAGCCACGTATTCAAATGTTCATTATACTTTCAGAAGAACCTGTTATTACGAAATCTCAACTTGCACGCAGGCTTGATGTCGCATACAATAGTATTAGCAAATGGTATGAACTATATGCAAATGGCGGCATAGGGAAACTCATGGAAGTTAAACGTGGAAAATACAGAAACAGGAACGGAAACGCCATTGGTTTTTCGCCCGATATATATAATGCTATTGAAAGAAGGCATAAAATTGAGCCTTTCCAGAGCTATGTCGAACTGCATGCGTGGGTTAAGGATAACCACTTGCCGGGCATTAAATACTCCACCTTAATTAAATACCTGGGGATGTATTTTGGCGAAACTCTCACTGTAACCAGGATATTAGAATTACCTATAAAAGAATCAATTACTGATTTACAGACGATACACGCACGTTGCCTGCCAAGGATCAAACCCAGAATAGAAATGCTGATGACATTGAAGCAAAATGATAAAATGTCTCGACTTGATCTGGCCAATAAATTAAATGTTAGTTATGGGAGTATAATTAAATGGTCGGGCATTTATAGAGAAGGCGGCCTGGAGAAATTGTTGGAATATAAACTTACACTTGTAATTACACCTGAGGTATTCACCTTTATTGAAAAACAGTTCGAGCAAAACAAATTTCAAAACTTCTCAGAACTTTATCGAAAGGTAAGTAAAAATTATTTACCCAATATAAAGTACTACACCCTGCACCGCTACGTGCACAGGCATTTTAAAGGTGAGCTTGATGCAGCGAAAGCATTGAACATGCCTATTAAAGAAACAGTGCAGAACTTACAGGACATGTATAGTAAGTGTTCCGCAGAAAGGAAGCAGAGAATAAGAATGTTGATGCTGTTGAAGGCTAACCCCAGCTATACCAAAATGGAGTTAGCCAACTTGGCAGGTGTGGCAGTAGGTAGTATTCACCGGTGGTGCAGGCTATATAAAGATTGTGGCCTTAACAGTATGCTGGAAATGAAAGTAAGAGGCAGAAAAAGGCTTCAACTGCCTACAGAAGTACACAGTATGATTGCAAAAAAAATAAGACACAGTCCCGATATGAATATCACCGAATTACATGATTGGGTTACATCGTTTTACAAGCAAGGCATGACATACAATAAATTGTATAGATATGTGAGGAGGCATTTTAACGTGGCTCCTAACTTAAACCCAAACGGAAGAATGACTGATAATAACACCTTAAGCAAGGTTGCTTAATATTTTTTGCTGAGAGATGAGGAGATGTAAGATGTGTTTTGAGACCCTTGCCCCGAAATATTGCGGGGCAAGGATTATCTCTTTTTTAAAATTGTGTCACGAATGAAAAGAGCTACAGGGATAACTCTTGCTTTTATTTTCCTTATCTATCTCGGCGGTATACAGGTGTTATATTCTCTGAAAATGGGGACTGTTAAAAAACAATCGGCTGATTTGATAAATATGCATAAAGTTTCTCTGAACAATACTTGTAGTTTTTCATTTACTCCAACCCAGTATTCCGACCTAAATTGGTCAGAAAGGAATAAAGAATTTACATACAATGGAAAGCATTTTGACATTATCAGTCTAGAATTTTATTCGGACGAAATAAAGGTTGTTTGCTTTGACGACAGTAAAGAAACAAACCTGGTAGCTGAATTTACGGGGTTTATGAAAAAAATGTTTGCGCAGAGCCAGTCATCGAGCAATAGCAATGATGACCTCGCCGGTAAAATATTCAAAGAATATCTGTCGAAAGAAAATATTTCCCCTTCTTTCTTTTTTCATGCAATAACAACTATCAGCGCAAATTGTGTTTTGGTTAACCATTATGCTTTGATAGCCGATATATGGCACCCGCCATCAATGGCCTAACAAGGAATAAAACACCAGTTTTTTTTAATTTCTGTATTCTATGCAAATAGTATAGGAACAGATACTCATAGCACTTGATTAATGCTCTGAGTATTCACATTTCAATATTTATATATGAAAACAATAAAACGAATTTTATCGGCTTCGGCCGCACTTATTATATCATTGCAATTTGCCAATGCCCAGTATACAGTAAAGGGCACGGTAAAAGACAATGAAACCAGCCAACCCATTCCTGGTGCTGCAGTATCGGTACCACATACAACTATTGCAACCAGCGCCGATGCACAGGGTATGTTTACCTTGCAAAGCCCAGCTAATTTTGACAGCATAAGTATAACAAGCATAGGTTATGCTGCACAAACAATTGCTGTTGGCGATAAATCACAATCCATTACCGTAATGCTCAAAGTATCGAGTAATGAACTTAGTGAAGCCCAGGTATTAGGAATAAAAAAGGCCCAAACAGTTAATACCCTAACCCAGGCCGATTTAAACCGAACTTCAGGCTTAAAGCTACAGGATGCTTTGAATGATGTTCCGGGAGTCGATATGCAGGCACGCACACAATGGGGAGGGCAACGTATTACCATTCGCGGGTATATACCGAATGTAGGGCTAAGCATGAACTTTAACGGCTTGGGTTACCAAATGTATATAGATAACATTCCGGTGACCGATGCCACAGGCATGACCGTAATGGATGATATAGATTTCAGCACTTTAGGTAAAGTAGAAATATATAAAGGGCCAACTCCGTTATACGGTAGCTACATAGCAGGGGCAGTAAATTTATATACTCCTGTTGTTAACGAAACCAGTATTCAGGAACAGGCAATAGGCGGAAGCTATGGCTTATTTCGTACTAATACAACAATAAATGTTGCCGGCACAAATTCAGGTATCTATATTAATTACGGCCACCAAACCTATGGAGGTTTCAGAATGAATGATAACTCTCTGAAGGATTTTATAACTTTCGCAGGGCAGTTCAAACCAAGCAGCAAACAAAGCGTTTCAACATTTATTTCTTATAGCCATTCTGTTGAACATTTAGCAGGTGAAATAGACAGCGCAGCATTCTATAAACGTAACATTGATTCGGTTAACAATTCCTTTTACGCGCTTAATACCTCAATGGTAGAAATTGAGAGTTTCCGTGCAGGTGTTACTGATAAGTTTCAGTTCTGCAAAGGGTTTAGTAACCAAAGTACTTTATTTACAACAAGCAATACCTTAAACCAACCTTTTGCACACGGGTTTACCAAGGATATAAACCTGAGTTTTGGCGGAAGAACTGCCTTTATGTATGAAAATGTTAGCGATAAACTTACAGTGGATGGTACCCTAGGTTTTTCATTTGAGAAAACAAACCAGATGATACAAGGCGACTTTATTCTTCCATTCATAGCAAACTCTCCTTTTACCAGCAGCACAGGAGGCATGATTCCATCGGATGCGCAGAACTATGCTATGAATTATGCCATATTTACCAATTGGAATTTTAAACTGCCTTCACAAATTACCTTTACTTTAGGTGGCAGTCTTAACTTCCAGGAATTTGGCACACAGAATTATTATACCTCGGCCTTCTCGCAATATACGGGTAACCCCGGGTTTCTTCCATTTACTTCGAATGGCGTTTACCTGAACTACCCTCAGTTTACAAAACCATTTGCGCCGGTATTTACACCAAGTGCGTCTGTTATAAAAGTATTTAGTGATAATGTTTCGGTATATGCAAGTGTAAGCGAAGGTTATTCACCAGCATTGATAAGTGAAATGACAAACTCACTAGGGAAAGTAGATTCAGCATTGAAACCTGAAAGCGCCATGCAATATGAAATAGGCACTAAGGGTACAGTAATGAATCACAAACTTTCATACCAGTTGGCATTGTTCGATATGGATATAACCAACAGGTTGATACAGGAAAATAACAATGGAATATCCTTTTATACAAATGCAGGGGAGCAACGCAATATTGGCGCCGAACTTTATTTGGCTTTTAATGCTATTAATAATAAAGACGGTGCAATTACCATGTTACGCCCTTGGATCAGTTATACTTATTCAAACTTTAAGTATGTAGACTTTAAAGTTTACGGAGCAAGTAAATCAGGTGGCGATACCGTACTGAATGATTATTCAGGCAATAAAGCTGTTGGTGTAGCGCCTAATGTCTTCAACTTAGGGATTGATTTTGCAACCAAAGCCGGTTTTTATGTTAATGTAAAGTTCCAATACGTTGATAAAGTCCCCGTTACTTTCGACAATGGAAGTTCAGCAGAAGCATATAGCCTACTTGGCGCAAAAATTGGATATATGAAGAAGATTGGCACTCATTTTAGCGTAGATGCTTTTGTTGGGGCAGATAACTTAACAAACAGCACATACTACACTTTCCTGTTCTATGGTGCTAATATTAAGTCATTGGCGCAAACACCTGATGGTGGTAGTGGAGATGGTTATATTTTGCCTGCTCCTTTTTTATCAACATATTACGGTGGTTTAACACTTAAGTACACGTTCTAGTATTTTAACGATTATTCTTTGTCGGGGGAGCCTGAAGCTCCCCCGCAAAGTTTAATAAAATTGATTTTTATGAAGATTTCCATTCTTAACACAACTATTCTTGGCTTACTCTCAACCACTTTGCTTTTCTCTTCCTGCGACCGTTTTGGAAGCAAAGGGAGCGAAACAACTAAAAAAGATACTGTACGCATTGTTTGCGTGTCAAAACAACTCACTGAGCTTTTATTTGCTTTAGGTCAAGGTGATAAAATTGTTGGTGTTGACCTTTCAAGCACCTATCCGCCTGAAACAAAAAAAATTACCACCGTTGGTTACCACCGCATGTTAAGTGCAGAAGGCATTATTTCATTAAAGCCAACAGCCGTTTTTTATAACGGTGGCGCCGATAATGCCATTGGTCCCGATAATGTACTGCCACAATTAAAACAAGTTGGTATAACTGTAACACAATTCCGTAGTGCGGAGAGCATTGAAGATACTAAGGCATTGATAAAAGACCTTGGAGTATATTTTAATGTGCCCAAAAAAGCCGATTCATTGTGCAATAAGCTTGATGCGGATATGAAACTGGTGGAAGAAAAAAGAAAACAATATACCGATGCACCAACAGTAATGATAGTTCATTTTGGCAGGGCGAATAATGTCTATTTTCCATTTGGACCATGGGGTGCAGCCAATTTTATGATTCAGCAGGCGGGTGGCGTAAATGCAGTTGACACAGCCACAAAATTCAGGATGCTGAGCGCTGAAGTGATTGCAAAATTTCAGCCACAGGTAATTATAGCAACTGATTTCGGGTTCGACAGGCTCGGAGGATTAGAGAAGTTCAAAGAATTACCTGGCATAGCTTTATCGCCTGCTGCAAAAGATGACCATATATACAGGTTTGAAGAGCATGACCTACTGTACTTGGGGCCCCGCACAGGAGAAAATATTCTGAAACTGATGGAGCTAATTCACAAGAAATAGGTGAAGATTTCGCGCCTCAAATACAGTACTCTCTACTTATTATTCAGCATATTGCTGGTTATTACTATGTCGCTTGCAATACGCACCGGTGCAGTAAGCATTACATACAGAGAAATATTTATAAGCCTTGCTAAAGCAATGGGCTTACACCCGGAAGGGCAAGTAGAACGCATACAGGAGGGCCTATTTATGTACATACGCTTGCCACGTGTATTACTCTGCGTGATTATAGGCGCGGGGCTTTCTGTTTCTGGTGCATTAATGCAGGGACTTTTCCGTAACCCAATTGTTGAGCCGGGGTTAATAGGTACATCTTCGGGTGCCGCTTTCGGAGCAGCCCTAATATTTGTAGTTGGTAAAAGTTTTTTTGCACAATACAGCACTTTGTTGGGAACAATGATACTTCCACTTTCAGCATTTACCTTTTCGTTTATTGCAACAATGCTGGTTTATAAGCTTTCATCATCATTCGGTAAAGTAACGGTTACTGTTATGATATTGGTAGGTGTAGCTATAAATGCCATAGCCGCAAGTTGCACCGGGTTCCTTTCTTATATAGCGAGAGACCCACAGGCAAGGTCAATCACATTTTGGAATTTAGGCACATTCTCGGGCGCTAACTGGAACTCCGTTTGCTTGGTTTACGTGGTTACTATACCATCGATATTTTTCGTCCTTCGCTATTCTAAAGCTTTAAATGCTTTATTACTAGGTGAATCGGAGGCAGGATACCTGGGCATAGACACAGAGAAGCTAAAGACGAAAATAATTATATTGAATACTCTTATTGTTGCAGTGGGTACATCTGCAGTAGGTGTAATAGGTTTTGTTGGGCTTATCGTTCCTCACCTGTTACGTATGATAAAAGGTTCTGATAACCGCTTTTTGATTATTGGTTCAGCACTGGTAGGTGCTATAATTATGAATGTAGCTGATATGGTTTCGCGGGTTATAATTGCTCCTGCTGAATTGCCTATTGGTATTGTAACATCATTTGTAGGAGCACCCGTATTTATCTGGATATTAAGGAGGCAAAAAGGAATACACGGAAAAGGAGGCTACTATGCTTGAGGTAAAAGACATAAGCTATAGTATCGGGAAACAAAAGATACTCAACAATGTTTCAGTATCATTCGAGCCCGGTAAGCTGGCTATGATAATTGGCCCTAACGGTTCAGGAAAATCAACTCTTTTGAAAATAATAAGTAACGAGATAAATAAATATTATGGCAGCGTACGTTATGATAAAATATTGCTGACTAAAAAAGACAAGCGTACTATTTCAAAAGTAAGGGCTGTACTATCTCAGGAATCTGAGTTATCCTTTCCTTTATCAGTAGAGGAGGTGGTAATGATGGGCAGGTATCCGCATTTCGATTTCAAGCCAGCGGCAAAAGACATGGATATATGCAAGCAGGCATTAAAAAGAATGAACATGGCAGATTTTTCAGAACGGAATTACCTGACTCTTTCAGGCGGTGAAAAACAGCGTGTACACTTTGCAAGAGTAATGTCGCAAATATGGGAACAACCTAAGGATAAGTACAGATATTTTTTATTAGATGAGCCCATAGCCTCCCTCGATCTTAACTATCAGCATGAATTCTTAAGAATAACAAAAGAGATAGCAAAACAAAACACAGTTACGGTTGCGGTAATACATGACATTAACCTCGCGTTACAATATGCCGACTCAGTATTATTAATAAACAATGGTAGCGTTATTGCCAATGGCCCTCCGAGTGAGGTAATAACTGCAGATAATCTATTTAAAGTATATGGGTTGAAATGCAGAGTGATAAAGGACCCCGGCTCATCATTTCCGCATTTTGTAGTGGAATAGCTTCTATTATTTATTTAACAAGTGCCCTGCAATACCTTCTTTCAGGGCATAGTGAGATAATTTCATTTTTTCAATACCAAGCTTAGTCAACACTAATTTGGTAAGTATGCCCGAGTAAGCAAACATATGTGCACGCATTTTAATAAGTCCGGGTATTTGCAATCGTTCTTCCAAAGTAGACTCCATTAACTCGCTATACAGCTTATCAAATTCATTCATTGAGAAGTTATACCCATTATCAGGTTTAATATTGCTACCAGCACGTGTCAGAAGTATTTGCGCAAAACTCTCAAACGAACCCGAAGAACCAATCAATTCAATGGGTTTATACTTCTTGCCTGCTTCAATTAAGTCCGGAATTAAGTCCGTAATATGTTTCTCTACTTCCGATTGTTTCTCCAATAATTTATCGGTGCGGTTAAACATTTCATATAACCTCGTTACACCTAATTGGTAACTCTTCTTCCAAAGCATCTCTTTGTTATTGGCAATAATAAATTCCGTACTTCCTCCGCCAATATCCATTATTACTGACACGTGGTCGCCTAATACCGATGCATGCTTAACACCTTCATATATCCATTGAGCTTCTTCTTCCCCCGATAATATATGTATATCTATTCCTGTTTCGTTCTTAATTCTTTCTGTAAACTCTTTTTTATTTTCTGCTCCACGCACCGCTGATGTAGCAAAAGCATACACATCTTTTATATTGTGTTCGGCAATTGTCTTGTTGTGTATGTGCAAAGCATTTACGGCCCTCTCGGTTGCTTCAGGTGTTATATATGCTTTGTGTATTCCTCCTTTACCAATCTCAACAGGCAGTTCTTTTGAATAGATAAATACGGGGTTGCCATCCTTGCCTTTTTCTGCTATCAGCAGGTTAAAAGTGTTCGTGCCAAGGTCGAGGATTGCAATATGCGGCATACGAATTAAAGAATCTATTCGCCCATTTTAGGCTTCCATGGAACTTCGGTGGCCTTTAGATCTTGTGTGAGTTTGCGGGCAAGCATAAATAAATAGTCAGAAAGGCGGTTAAGGTATTTTATAACTAATTCATCTACCGGTTCGTTTTCAGCTAAGTGAATCACCCTGCGCTCAGCCCTGCGGCAAACACAACGTGTAATATGGCAGTGAGATACAGTTATATGTCCGCCGGGCAGTACAAAGTTCTTCATGGGTGGCAGTTGCGCATCCATGGCATCAATCTCTTTTTCAAAAACTGTTATATCAGCTTCGCTTAAGTGTGGTATTTTAACTTTCGATTTTACCGGATCAGATGCCAGTGAAGAGCCCATGGTAAAAAGCCTGTCCTGCACTTCAACCAAAATTGTTTTGGTATGCTCATCGGTAACTGAATCGCGCAAAAGGCCGATCCAGGAATTAAGCTCATCAACTGTACCGTATGCTTCAATACGCATGTGATGCTTACGTACACGTGTTCCGCCTAATAGAGAGGTTTGTCCCTTGTCGCCGGTCTTCGTATATATCTTAAGTGCCATGTTTTATTTTTTCTTACCCATAAAAAGCTCCCTAAGTTCAGGTGCATCATCGGGGCTTAATTTACCCGACAATAAAAGACTCAGTTGCCTTCTTTGCAAAGCGGTATTATAGCGCTCTTTCTCCAAATCGGTTTCAGGTGTCAACTGAGGTATTTCAATTGGTTTACCAACCTGGTCAACAGCAACAAATACATAAGTAGCATCGTTTGATTTTATCCTTTCACCGGTAAAGCCAGTTTCCACGGTTACATCTATAAATACTTCCATAGATGTATTGAAAGCCCTGGATACTTTAGCTTCTATAGTTACATAATCACCTAAACGAATAGCACGCTCGAACGATACGTGGTTAACCGAAGCGGTAACCACCACACGCTGGGAATGGCGGTGTGCTGCAATGGCTGCAGTAATATCCATCCAATGCAATAACCTGCCACCCATAAGGTTTCCAAGCAAATTGGTTTCGTTTGGCAGTACTAAGTGAGTTGATATTGCGTAACTTTCTTTTGGTGTTTTACTTTTCATAAGGATTTATTTGCTGAATACGATATAGCAAATATAATAACCTTATGCGACAGGCTTAAGTATATATATCTGGCTCGAGAAAGTAGTGCCTGTTTTAGCTGCCTGGCTGTTCGATGCCCAGCCATGTATGGCAGCCCTTCCATAATTGATATTACCGCCCTTATACTTTTCACTCAGCATACATATATAATAGGCATCCAATGACATAGGTAATACTTCTTTCAATAAAAATCCTTGCTTTTCAAAGAATCTTTTTACATCGGCAGGCGTAAAATGCCATATGTGGCGGGGTACATCATACGCTGCCCAAAATTGCTTGTAAAAATCGGCATCGGCAGAACTGCAATTTGGTAATGCAACAATAAATGTACCATCAGGTTTTAAAATTCTTTTAACCTGTTTTGCAGTTTCTTCCAATTGATACACGTGTTCTAATACATGCCATGCGCTAACCACATCAAATAATTTATCATTGAACTGGTCCCACTTATTTACTTCGTGAACCGTTAATCCATATTGTTTTGATGCAAAAGCGCGCGCATCGGGCGAAGGTTCTATCCCCTGCACATTCCAGCCATTTTCTTTACAGGTATTTAAAAACTCACCTGTGCCACAACCCAAGTCAAGTAAATCGCCACTTTGTTTACCGCTTACTTTAGTAACAAGCTTTAATTTACGCTTCAGGGTAAATTTACGTGCAACCTGGTAAAGGCTATTGACAATTCCCTTCTTGGTATTAGAATGTGATATATAATCTTCAGACTGGTAATATTTTCCGGCTTCGGCTTCTTCGGGCCTTGGGTTGGTAAACCTAAAACCACAGGTGCATTGCACTATTTTAAATTTATCCTTACTAACGGTATAATCGGTGCACTCCACAAAAGGAGTGAAAGACGAAGAGTTACAAACAGGACAATTAGTAAGGGTTTCCATCAGGCAAGCTTTGAGGCAAGTAAACGGATCTCTACTGCCGGCGACATTTGTTCGTATAATATACGATATACTGCTTCGGTTATAGGCATATCAACTTTCTGCTCCTGGTTAATGTTATAGATAGTTTTAACAGCGTAATATCCTTCTGCCACCATGTTCATTTCTAACTGCGCATATTTTACCGAATAGCCTTTACCCACCATACTACCCAATGTGCGGTTACGGCTGAACTGTGAATACGCTGTTACCAACAAATCTCCTAAATACGCAGATGCATTGGTATCTCTTTGAACAGGATTAATATGGTCAATAAACCGTTTTATTTCCTGTATGGCATTGGCAACAAGCACCGCCTGGAAGTTATCTCCGTAACCAAGTCCGTGGCAAATACCACTTGCGATTGCAAAAATATTTTTTAGTGCAGCAGCATATTCTATGCCCTGCATATCGGGTGAAGTACCGGCTTTAATATAACGGCATGTAAGCATCTCCGCCATCCAGTCTGCTTCGTTTACATTAGCACAACCGACAGTCAGGTACGATAATTTTTCCATCGCTACCTCTTCCGCATGGCATGGGCCGGCAATTATACCAATTGAGGAAATAGATACACCAAACTGTTCATTCAGGTAACCACTTACCATCATCTTTTTATCGGGCAATGTTCCTTTTACAGCAGAAAATATTGTTTTGCCTTTTAAATCTTCTTTCTTTAATCCTGCAAATGCTTCACTCATAAACGCCGATGGTACTGCCATTATAAGTCTGTCCGCAGTAGCAACGGTTTCCCTTAAACCAGTGTGCATGGTTACTTTGCTCAGGTCAATTTCAATTTCGGTTAAATAGGTGGGATTGTGCTTGTACTTTTTAATGTACTCAATATTATCCTTCTTCCTTACCCACCAGTTGATCTGCAGGTCATTATTAGAAAGTATCTTGACTAAAGCAGTAGCCCAGCTACCGGCTCCGAGTATGGCTATTTTATTTTCCGCCATTCCTTTACGATTGCTTTACAGGTTTATCGTGCCTCTTACGCAACATACGGGAGTATATTGAAATGTTCTTGTCGAAGAGAAAACGAATCCAGAGCAAGGTCCAGGAGTTATGATATGCAATAGCATTGTACCATTTAGCCCCTGCCTTACGCACTTTTGGTAAGTTGTTCCAGGGAATGGAAGGAAAATCGTGATGTTCGTTATGATAGCCTACGTTAAAAGCTATAGTGTTTAATGGGCCATAATAGCTATGGGTTTCCTGTACATCGTCGCTGGTTAAGTAATGCTCTTGTACCCAACGAGCACCCAATGGGTGAAGACCCACCGAGAAGAACATAGAAGCGAACAGGTAAACAAAAGCCATAGGGCCGAAGAAATACCATGCTGCCACATCAACACCAATTACGACAATAAGGTTAAGTGCAACCCATTTGTCGAAAGGTTTTATATCCCGTAAACGGGGTATACGTAAGGTTTGAACAATAGGATATATAAGTAACCAGATTGCTTTACCGAAGAAACTGCTGTTGAAAAGCTTCGCTTCCCATTCCGATGGAAGATCGCCATCATATTCAGGTATGCCCTGGTGAGCATGGTGCTTTAAGTGATAACGCTGGAATGATACTGAACTGGGGAAGAACATAACGGTGTTTGCCAATATACCGGCAAGCATGTTGTTTTGTTTCTTCTGGAACAACAGGTTGTGCGAACACTCGTGAACCATTACAAATAACGCATGCACTAAGAATGCGCCTCCGAAATAAGCCAATACAAATACCATCCACCATAAATTAAGCCTGTAAGAAAGATAGGCCAGGCCGGCATGAATTGATATAAGGCCTATGATAGCAAAAATGGTATAAGGATTCCTGCCAATAAGCTCCCTAACCTCAGGATGCTCCTTGATTATTTCAATTGGGCGGATAAAGTGAATATCCTTTTCGTTGGTATAGAAGAAGTCCGTTTTTTTAGTCATGTCATTTAAAATGGCTGCAAAGATACGCTTTATAAAAAAACAGCTGTTTTTGAGGGAATTTGTGAGATTTCTCACTGCTTTAGCGTAAAAGCACTATTTATTTATAAATTTGATACATCAGTGCAATCACTTATTACTAATGAAAATACATTCCTGGGATTTTTGGGATAAAAAGACCATTTTACAAACGATACTTTTTGTTAGTGGCTTTTTTCTAATAATTCTTTTGTTTGTATTTGGCCCGAATGTATATAGGCATTTCAAAGAAAAAACTCTTGACATGACGACAACTGCAACAATAACTAGTTGTAGAGATAATACTTTTAGAGGGCGTAGTGGTCTTTACACCCTCAATATGGTTATAAATTATAAATATATCATTGATACAGTAGCTTATTCCAATGTAGAAATAGTCCCATATGACGGGAGGAATCGACCATTCTTAGATAGTATTTATCATTCTCAAATAACTATAATTTCTATTAAATACTCATCCAGAAACCCTGCAAAGAGTCTTATAAATATTAAGTAAATTAAAGAAACTACTATTCCGATTTAAAACCCTATCCCAATCCGAATTCCCTGTCCCACTCTTGCATTTTGAGAAAATGATACTGCATAGTCTATCCTAAAGGCCTGGAATTTTTGCACTCCTGCAAAAAACTCTACATAGCCCCCCGGCATTTCATTGGTTCTCATATAATTTGCCCCCACCAATTCATCCAGTTTCAGTTTACGAAGCAGTGGTATTTTATTCAAAATAAAGCCCTCGAAATTGTGCTGTATATGGCCTTCCGTAAAAGGGCCGGTAGTACTGTATTTATAATAATCGAGTAAATGGAAACTATTCAGGCCAAAAGATGAAAAGATTATCTGGTCTCCAGCAAAATGGTAATAATCCATAAAGCCAACATTATTTTGCGATAAGAATTTACCTGCAACAACACTATAAGTTGTTTTACCCAACAGTTTTAAGTTAAAAGTACCGGATAATGTTACTTTGGCAAGATCGTAATTGGCATTAAAGCCGCCAAAAGCCTTTTTATAATCGAGAATAAGAACAGGGTATTTATTATCGGCAATAATTTTTTGGTGAGGCAACGTATAATACTCCTGCCTGAAGCTGATTTTTAATTGCGCAGATACCGTTAATGATTTATTATCGGGGAATGCCACAGCAGAATCATTCTGAGGATATTGCGGGTTGTTCGATGTATATTCCCTGCCGGGCACTTTAAAAAGTTTATAATTGGTGGTATTCATTAAGGCGTTCCTATCGGCATATTCAGTTCCGGCAGTAAATAATAAGCCATTCACCAGCTCGGTAGTATACCCTGCATGTACACTTGCTTTCTGGTAAAGCTTCATATAATTCTGGTCTTCTATTAAGGTGTAAAGTGTATTCAGGAAAGGAGTAATAGGATTCTCTCCATTAAACTGTACCGGCTTCACTCCACCGCCAATTGTAAAGAATGAAAATTTCTCCGGATTAAATGAATAGGTAACATTTACATCTCCATATCCCCGTTCATTCGAAAAGCCATAACCACCTGATGCAACGATTGATAACCGTTTACTCTCTTCATAATTCTTAGTATATCCAATCGTTAAACCGCCATTAAGCCCCTGCACAGTATTAAAACCTATTGTTTGTATTACGGGGCTAATAAAGAAGAACTGCTTTCTATAACGGTTAAAATACCGGTAGCCTAAATACAATGCCGATATTTTGAATTTATTTCTCCTCGCATCAATCGAGTCAAGATATTCTTTTGTTTCATGCTTGGCATGTATACTATCCCGCCGCGTATAATCTAAGTTCTCTTCTTTAGTAAGCGGTACGGGACGGGTTTGATTCCAATAGGTGCTGTCTTTTTTGTTAGAATTATCATCTATTTTTAAGAGTTCACCATTGAAAAAGTTCTTGGGAAAATCAGGATCAATAGCATAGTTTTTATTGATTGAGAGATATACACCGTTACCTGATATACCTAAAATATTAAAAATAAATTTGTATTTGTTCGAGAAAAGAAGCCACACATCGGGCGTTACAGGTAAATAAGACTGGTTGATGAAAAGTGTGTCGAGAAAACGAATCTGGGCATCTTTACATAAATACAGGTCGGTGCTGTGTATGCGCCAGGTATCTTCCTGTATATAAATATATCCCCTGAAAACAGGATCATTCTCACGTTTAGGCATAACCTGAATTTTATCAATCACCTTTCCATTTTCTACAAACGAACCTGCTAAATGGTATTTATAAAAGAACATAGCATTATTAGCAATGGGCGATACTAAACCACGTTCACTCAATTCATCTATCTGTATTATGTTTTTATAAAAGTCAATCAGCATATCCGATGCCTGGTTATAACTGAAGGCTTGGTTATTACCACTCACCTTCGATGATATCATCTCTTCACGAATTTTATCAGGCTGTTTGAAATTGAATTTCGATACGGATTCTGACAAGTATATAATGCCGGAAGTTGAATCAAGTTCGTTAAAATGTATTTCCCTGCCCAATATCTTATCCGGATGTTTGGTGATCTTCTGCACACCTTTTATATATACATCGCACGAATAAGATTCAACCTGCTCCTGGTAAAATTTTCTCTTTTCAATAGCCTGGCTAATAATTCCATAAGCGGGATCGCGTCCATTACCATTTACAACTACCTCGTTTATTTTTATGCCCTCGGTCTTTAATTGCACGTTACGGATAATATTAGCAGTGCCCATTTCTACAGTTTCTCTACGCAGGGTATAGCCTATGAGCTGGAAATCGATAGTGTATGTGCCGGGTTTAAGTTCGAGAGTATATTCTCCGTCAACGTTGGCGGTAGTACCATTGGTAGTGCCGTCTATATACACCACAACAAAAGGCAATGTCTGCCCCGATTGGTCTGTTATTTTACCCGTAAGGTTAGCGCCATAGGTTTTGAATATGCCAAAAAAAAGGGCAAAAAGAAAGAATAGTGGTTTTATAACCCTCATGCTAAATCGATAAATCTGAATCACCTTGCAACGAAGGTAAGAAATTTCAGGTTAAACCTCACCCTGCCCTCTCCTTGAATAAGGAGAGGGTGAAATATCTATTGAAAATTATTTGAACCTGCTTAAGCCAAAACCTTGTCTTTTTTTTCTACACCATTAATGGCTTTCATGGTCTTGAATACAGAATCTGGTGTAACGGAAATACTGTCAATACCTTCTTCCACCAAAAATTCTGCAAAATCAGGGAAATCTGACGGGCCTTGTCCGCAAATACCCACTTTCACTTTTGCCTTCTTGGCTGTTTTTATAAGCATACTCAACATAGCTTTTACTGCCGGGTTACGTTCATCATATAAATGTGCCACTAATGAAGAATCTCTGTCGAGGCCAAGTGTAAGCTGTGTAAGGTCATTAGAGCCAATAGAAAATCCATCTATGTGCTTTGCAAATTCCTTTGCCAGTATAATATTCGAAGGTATTTCGGCCATCAGGTAAACTTCCAATCCGTTCTCTCCTCGTGTCAGTCCGTATTCCGACATTACCTCCTGCACTTTTAAAAGCTCTTCAACCGTGCGACAGAAAGGAACCATAACCACTACATTCTTTAATCCCATTTTTTCACGCACCCTGCGTATGGCTTTGCATTCCAACCCAAATGCTTCTTTATAATCTTTCGAATAATAACGCGAAGCACCTCTCCATCCTATCATCGGGTTCTCTTCATCAGGTTCAAAATATTTTCCACCCAACAGGTTTTTATACTCGTTGCTCTTAAAATCGGAGAAACGTACAATTACTTTATTCGGATAAAATGCGCTCGCTATTTTGGCTATGCCGTATGATAGCTTCTTCACGAAGAAAGTTTCCTCATTCTCATAACCCGCAATGATCTGCGCAATTCTGGCTGACAATTCTTTATCATTCAATTGATGGTGCCTTAACAAAGCCATAGGGTGCACCTGTATATAGTTATTAATGATAAATTCCTCCCTGGCCAGGCCCACACCCGCATTAGGGATATGTGAAAACTGGAAAGCCATATCAGGAGAAGCCACATTCAGCATAATAGGAGTTTTCGTCTTCGGAAAATCCTTCACGTTTATTTCAATCTTCCTGTATTCAATATTTCCACCATAAATAATTCCTGTGTCACCTTCCCCACACGAAACTGTTACATATTGGTCATCGGCTAAAATTTCGGTGGCATTACGGCAACCTACAATTGCAGGCACACCCATTTCTCTTGCCACAATAGCAGCATGGCATGTTCTTCCGCCTTTATTGGTAATAATGGCCGCAGCTTTTTTCATAATCGGTTCCCAGTCAGGGTCGGTCATATCAGTCACCAGGATATCTCCTGCCATAAAATCGTTTCCATCCAATCCGCCAGCACGTCCGTCGAGCGAATACATTATTTTCACTTTACCGGCAGCTATTTTATCTCCAACAGCAATTCCTTTCAGCAATACTTTTTCAGCACGGTTCTCATCATCAATTTTGTACTCCGTTATTTTACCATTATCTTTTTGCGAGTGTATTGTTTCAGGCCTTGCCTGCACAATAAATAGCTCGTTAGATAAACCATCTACCGCCCACTCCACGTCCATGGGGCACCATTTGCTTTTTAACTTGGAATAATATGCTTCTATACTGGCAACCCATTGTGCCAACTGTAATGCGCGTTCATCGGAAATACAAAAACTCTGTTGCGCTTGCTTGTCGATAGGTATTATTTTCACACGCTCATCCGGGTCATCGCCATACACCATTTTTTTGTCCTTTACGCCCATTTTCTTTTCAATAATGGGAGTATGAACACCATCAAGCGTTGGCTTGAATATTATATACTCATCTGGCGAAACAGAGCCCTGCACAATCATTTCACCTAGTCCATAGGAGCCATTTATTACAACAACATCTTTAAACCCGCTTTCAGTATCTAAGGAAAAGGCGACACCTGATGCAGCCAAGTCAGACCGTACCATTTTTTGCACACATACCGATAAACCTACCTGAAAATGATCGTATCCAAAATTCTGACGGTAGCTAATTGCCCTGTCGGTAAAGAGAGATGCGAAACAGTTCCGCACCGCATTTATCAATGATTCAGGACCACGCACGTTCAAATAGGTTTCCTGCTGGCCAGCAAAAGAAGCATCCGGAAGATCTTCCGCAGTTGCTGATGAACGCACCGCTACATCGGTAATATCCTGTTTATATTTTGCCGATAATATGGAATATGCTTCTATAATTTGCTTTTCAATCTCATCCGGAAATTTCCCATTCTTAATTAACTGACGCACCTGCAAGCCACCCCTGCGGAGCGATTCAATATTATTCAAATCAATTTTATTGATAATCTCTTTTATAATTGCATCGAGATTATTATGCTCAATGAATTTTTTATAGGCAGCCACAGTCACTACAAACCCGGCAGGGATATTAATACCAAGCTCTGTAAGGTTTTGAAGCATTTCGCCAAGGGAAGCATTTTTGCCGCCCACAATCGGAACATCGGCATGGCCGACTTCTTCCAATTTAAGAATGTAATTTGCAGTTTTCATGTTGATTTGATCAGGAGGATTAGATTAAATCCAAAATTATATAATCACATTCTTGCTCACATGAAAAAATTGTGAACAAAAGAATAACAATTGTTAATCAAAAGGAATTCAGTCTGAGCTTTTCTTTTGCCCGTATAGCAATTCCCTGATTGTTGCTAAGTGTGAAAATAAAACCAATGGCACAATACAGCCAGACAAACGGAAAATAGAGTAATGCAATATTAGGTTGGTCAAAAGCAAATTTTTGAAAAGGAAATGGTGCTGAAAGAATTGCGTTAATAACAATATTAATTAAAAGCCCCAGGCTGATAAAATTCCAAATAATACTTATGTTTCTCCCCAGTTGCTTTTTTACAAACCCAAAATAAAATATGATTGGCGCCGTAAGCCCCGATAAAACATCAAAATTTCGGCTTTCAAAAGTCATAAGCTGGGGAACCACTTTGTACATGCACAACCATAATAAAACCAATTCTACAGGTATTCTTACAATATGCAGGATGGTTAATTTACCCACATCAAGGCCATCAATAAATTGCCTGCCTTTAGATGTTGCAAAAAGTGTTATAATAAAAAGCAAGGGTGGCAATACTAAAAGAGCAAACCTTGGTGGAATAGTATTAGTTATAGTATAAAACCCAAACAGGCTAATACCGGCCTGTAACGCAAGCCAAATTAATAAAACTATAAGTGCAGGTTTTGAATTGCCGGATGCCCTGTAGAAAAGCCAGATAGTTAAAATTGTTGTCAGTGCAAAAACTATGCTAATGTATATTGGTAAATTTACCATTAGCTTAAATTTTAATAGTTAGAATCTTTCAGGCCTCATTTGAGGGAAGAAGAGCACATCCTGTATAGATGAAGAATTTGTCATTAGCATAGTTAGCCTGTCAATACCAATACCCACACCCGATGTAGGAGGCATTCCATATTCAATGGCGCGTAAAAAGTCATTGTCAATGGTCATAGCCTCATCGTCTCCACGTTCTGCCAATTTCATTTGGTCTTCAAAACGTGCACGCTGGTCAAGCGGGTCATTTAACTCGCTATAAGCATTGCACAATTCCTTTCCGTTAATGAAAAGCTCAAAACGCTCAACCAGGCCGGGAATGGTACGGTGCTTTTTACACAATGGCGACATTTCAACCGGGTAATCCATAATGAAAGTCGGTTGTATATAATGGTGCTGCGCCTTCGCAGAAAATATCTCATCTATCAGCTTTCCTTTACCCATCGATGGAGCAACATCTATTTTCAACTCTTTACAGGTCTTTCTCAATTCCTCTTCGCTCATGTTTGATACGTCAACTCCGGCATGTTCTTTAATAGCATCAAAAAGTCTTACACGCTGAAACGGTCTATGAAAGTCAAGTGTATTTTCTCCCGCTGCAACCTTAGTTGTGCTATATAAGTCCATCGCTATTTTCTCCAGCATCTCTTCTACCAAACTCATCATCCACTCGTAATCTTTATATGCCACATAAAGTTCCATCTGGGTAAACTCCGGGTTGTGTGTTCTGTCCATACCTTCATTACGGAAGTCTTTCGCAAATTCATAAACCGCATCAAAACCACCTACAATAAGGCGCTTTAAATAAAGCTCGTTTGCTATACGCAGGTACAAAGGAATATCTAATGCATTGTGGTGTGTAACAAAAGGTCTTGCAGCAGCACCACCGGGTATAGATTGCAGAATAGGTGTTTCCACTTCCAGGTAACCTCTTTCATTTAAAAAGTTACGCATGGAATTAATAATTACAGTACGCTGAACAAATACATTTCTTACCTCAGGATTGATAATAAGATCTACATAACGCTGGCGGTAACGTAGTTCAGGGTCGCTTACCACATCATGTGCTTTACCCTCGCTGTCAACCTTCACCACAGGCAAAGGCCTTACCGATTTGGTAAGAAGTGTCAATGAAGTAACGTGTACTGAAATTGTACCGGTATTAGTAGTAAATACATATCCCTTCACACCAATAATATCTCCAATATCTAAAAGCTTTTTAAAGACAGAATTAAACAAGGTCTTATCTTCTCCGGGACAAATCTCATCACGCTTTACATAAATCTGCATACGGCCACGGGCATCCTGTATTTCTGCAAAAGCTGCATTGCCCATCTGGCGCAGGCTCATGATACGGCCGGCCATGCTTATGTTTTTATAGTTCAGTTTATCGCGCTCATAATGCTCAAGTATATCAGCCGAATTGGCGTTCACTTCAAATAACGCAGCAGGATAAGGCTCTATTCCGAGCTTTTTTATCTCCTCTAATTTATTGCGCCTTACTAATTCCTGTTCTGATAGTTCCATGTTTGCGAATACCTTTTATAATAATATTAATTGTGAGCAAATATAGCAGAGAAGAGAATTTGAAAAACTAAAACAGAAAAATTAAAAGAAAATCTGTTTTAAGCTGATGAGAATTACTGCTATGGCTACCAATACCATGGTAATTTTTACCGGTATATGCTTTGCCAGATATGGCCCTATGGGCGAGCCTGCCAACCCACCTGCTACCAACCAAGCCACAACATACCAATTGGTAAAACCTATAAGTGTAATTAATGTAGCTGAACTAACCAGTGCAACAAAAAATCTTGACAGAATAACCGAGCCTATTGTATAGCGGGCATTTCTTCCACCTGCTATAAGCGTGGTAGAAACAATGGTTCCCCATCCGCCGCCGCCAATAGAATCCAAAAAACCGGCAATAAAACCAAGCGGATATAAGTATTTTATTTTTTTGCCTTTAGCTATTTTCCTTACTGCACGATAAAGGATGATAACACCAAGTATTAAAATGTAACCTGATATTATGGGTTTAATAATATGTATGTAATCCTTTAACGAATAAAGAACATAGGCGCCAATAATTGCACCTATAATACCGGGAATTAAAAGGTTTTTAAAAAGTTTCTTATTTACGTTACCCATTCTAAAATGGATCAAGCCTGTTGCACCTGCTGTAAATACCTCAAGAATATGAACTATGATAACGGTAAAAGCAGGTGCTACACCCGATGCCAACAACAGGGTGGTTGTAGTAACCCCATAAGCCATACCTATAGTACCATTAACCACCTCGGCAATAAAGCCAATAAACATATAGCCCCATTTACCGGTATTGCCACTTTCGGATGCAACAGGAGAAAAATAGTTCCCCAGACAAACGGCAGCAACCAGCAGAACAAATAAGAAAACATACAAAAGAACTCCTTGCTTTTTAATAGTGCTTTATTTTATAGGCCAAAGATACAAATCGAACACGGATAACACTGATTTGACTGATTGTCAATAATTATATTCGTGAAATTGGTAGCTAGTGCCTATATTTTGAGGTTACTATAATAAAGTATACCTTTGCACACTTAAAATCCATAATAAATGGCATTTATCGACATAGTTCTGGAGCCACCCGGCTACGGATGGCAAGACGAAAATGGAAACCTTATTAAGCCTACCAACAGGCAAATCCTTAAAGAATTCTTTTACCGTCAGAATATTTTCCGAACCAAAAAGAACTGGATGAATTTCCTGGGTTGGTTTTGGGTAATATGCCTGACTCCGTTCCTGGTACTGTTTTTTGTGAAATATTTTAGCTGGTGGCTTTGCCTTGTAGGATTCATATATAGTATGGTTATTATGGGCAGCCACGGTACCATTTGGTATCATCGATACGGCACACACAGGGCATATAGTTTTAAAAATAAATTCTGGCGCTTCATTACCCAAAACCTTGTCATAAAGGTTATACCCGAAGAGATGTATATTGTTTCTCACCACGTTCACCATGGTAAATCGGACCAGCCGGGTGACCCGTACAATGCCAATTGTGGTTTCCTGTATTGCTTTTTAGCTGACACCAATCACCAGAGCATTGCAAAAAACCTGAGTAGGGAAGATTACGAACGTATTAAAGTATTTATTGACCATACAGGCGTAACCCCTAATACCTACGAACAATATCAGAAATGGGGAACTATTGCTAACCCTTTCCGCACTATAACATCTACCTTGCTTAACTGGGTATTTTGGTACGGAACATTTTACCTTATTGGTGGCAATGCGCTGGCCTGTACCATATTTGGCTGGGCAGTTTTGTGGGCGGTAGGCGTGCGTACATTTAATTTCGAAGGGCATGGTAAGGGTAAGGACAAGCGCCAGGAAGGTGTAGACTTTTGCTGGGATGATATGTCCATTAATCAATACTGGCCGGGCTATGTAGCAGGCGAATGGCACAACAACCACCACCTTTTCCCTAACAGTGCCCGTGCAGGTTTTTTACCTCACCAGGTAGATCTGGCATGGTGCTACGTTTACCTGCTGAACATGCTTGGCGGCATAAAATCCTTCAACAATTCTAAACAAGTTTTTTACGAAAAGTATTATTTGCCTTATATAAAGGAAAAGCAGGCTGGTGGTAAGTCTGTGAAAGACGCGGCGTAATTAATGGTTAATTATTTAACCTTATTAGTGCTTCTGCTATATTTCTTTGTTGTTTTAACTATACCATTTTTGTATACAGTTTCACACTTTAATTTTCCGCTTTTATAATATTCCTTTTCTGCGCCATTAGCATAACCATTAACAAAAGGGAGGATATATGCTAATTTCCCATCTTCATAATACCCTTTTACATCACCATTTTTATTACCATTAGTATAAGGTATTTCTGTTAATATGTTTCCGCTCTCATAATATTCTTTTTCAATGCCATTAGCTTTACCATCAATCATAGGGCTTTCACTCTCTAATTTTCCATCTTCGTAATATTTCTTATATATCCCGGTAATATTTCCATGAACCCAAAGGGCTTCTGAGAACAATGCCCCATTGTCTTCATTATAATGTTTTTCAAGACCATTCATCTCATCATCTAAGAAAGATGTCTCTTCTTCTAAAATTCCATTTTTAAAGTACTTCTTTTCAACACCATTCATCATGCCATTTGCAAAAGGAATTTCATCATATAAATTCCCATTTGCCCAATAAAGCTTTGATACCCCATTTTCTCTGCCCCCAACAAAAGGAGTCTCAGACCAACTAAATACATCATTAGTATCATAATAGAATTTATCTATTCCATTTTTCTTGCCCTTAATATAAGGAGTCTCTTCCATTAATTTTCCATCCTCATAATAGTCTCTTTCTATTCCGTTTTTTAAACTATCAGTGATAGGGAATAAACTTTTTAACTTCCCGTCCTTATAATAATCTCTTACTACCCCAAAAGGGGCATTAGATTTATACGTTATTAAAGAATAATATGGAATAAAAGCCGATACATGTACTGTATAACTATTTCCATTTGAATCCCCTATCGTAGTATCAGGAACCTTATGATAACCATATCCAATATGTTCAACCCATTTGCCTTCTTTTATACCATTAACTAATAGGTTTTTTGCTTCTGTAGAATCAGTAAATCCGAGACTATCTTGCAATTGCCCCAAGGCAGTCAAAGTAAATGAAAGGAATAGTATTATAATAAATAATTGCTTCATGCTGTTATTCCTATAATGCATGTGGCCTCAAAAAGATACAGGTTATTTAAACAAACTTGACAATTTCCTGCTCGTTTATCTCTTCCATGCATTTAAAATGCTTCTTAGGGCAGGCTTTATAGCCAATCTTGGTACACGGTCGGCAACTAAGGTTCTTCACTTCCATTATATGTGAATTGGCTCCTGCTTTATAAGGATACATGCCAAACTCAGGTATGGTATTACCCCAGAGAGAAATGATATCTTTTTTAAACGCAGCGGCAATGTGCATTAAGCCGGTATCGTTGGTAATTATTTTTTTTGCCTGCTTTACCAGGGAGGCAGATTGATTGAGGTTATATTTTCCGCAGGCATTGTATATTTTACTACCAACGGCATCTTCAATACGCTTTGCTTTTTCAACATCTTCCTTCCCTCCGAGCAACACAATTGGAGAATTGATCTGTTTGCAAACTGAAATAATTTTATGCTCGGGAAATTGCTTGGTAAAAAACTTAGCCCCTATTACAAAGCCTATATATCCGCTTTGGTGAGATGCTGGTAATGTAGAAATATTCACTTCATCTATAGGAGGAATGAAATACTCTAATCCTTCCCCGTCATTCAATACATTAATTCTTTTTACCGCTCCGAAATACCTGTCAACAATATGCACATGGGGCAGTCTATTTATTTTTAGGTTTACCAAAAGCCATTTCTCAATATTCAATTTATTAACGCTTTTCGATGGCTTCCCTAAGCCCTGTTTAACTTGCATTGAACGCAGGTTATGATGCAAGTCGACTATGAAATCGTAATTCTCCTTCTTTAATGCATCTATTACTTCCGATACATCGTTTTCAATAGTATATATCTTATCTATGTTCGGGTTAGCCTGTACAACAGGCAAATACATTTTCTTGGTAAGATAATGTACTTCAAAAACAGGCATTTGCTTTTTTATGGCTCTTAATACAGGGCTTGTAAGCACAATATCGCCAATGGAACTGAAACGTATAACAAGTAGTTTGGACAAGTTTTTATTTGTATTTCCTTTCAAAAATAGCAGTAATCCTTTTCATAGGCTTGCCTAATGCTGTTTTAAAACCCTATTTTTGCAAGCAGAAAAGTATTTAACATGTTTACCGGCATAATAGAAGAACTGGGAATTGTAAAAGATATTGCTAAAGAAAAAGGCAATATGGTTATTACTGTGGAAGCATCTTTCGCGGCAAAACTAAAGCTGAATGAGAGCGTAGCACACAATGGTGCATGCTTGTCGGTGATACCTCAATCGAAGAAAACATACAAGGTTATGGCGGTGCAGGAAACATTGGCACGGACCAACATAAAACATTTAAAGAAAGGCAGCAAAATAAACCTGGAGCGCTCTATGGCTGCCAATGGCCATGTTGATGGGCATTTTGTGCTTGGGCATATAGATGGTATTGTAAAATGCACTTCGGTAAGAAAACTGCAAGGCAGCCATGTATTTACTTTTTCATGCAGCAAGAGCGACAGAAACTATATTGTAGAAAAAGGTTCGGTTGCCCTTAACGGAGCAAGCCTTACAATTGCAAATGTTACATCAACTTCTTTCTCAGTTGCTATTATTCCCTATACATTCGCTCATACCAACTTCGAAAGCATTAAACCAGGAGACGAAATAAATATTGAATTTGATATACTTGGCAAATACGTGGTACAGTATATGTCAAAATCTAAAAAATAGCTTTCGCTATCCTTTTCACCGATTCTGATTTACCCATTGTATAAAAGTGAATACAAGGTGCACCACCTTTAATAAGCTCTGTACACTGCTTAATGCCCCACTCTATACCAATTTCTTTGGCTTCTGCATCGCTCTTGCATTTTTCAATAGAATCAGCAAATTCTTCAGGTATTTCTACATGGAAGAATTTAGGCAGGCTTTGCAATTGTTTCTTTGTTGAAATTGGTTTCACACCAGGAATAATAGGCACATTAATACCAAGCTCTTTGCATAGCTTAAGGTATTCAAAATACTTTTCGTTATTATAAAAAAGCTGTGTAACAATATATTCAGCGCCAGCCTCTACCTTTGCTTTCAGGTGCTTCAGGTCAGTCTTTATATTCGGGCATTCAAAATGTTTTTCCGGATATCCTGCCACACCAATACAAAAATCGAGATGGCTGTTAACCTCCGATGCCTCTTCGTTCAGGTACTTTCCTTTATTCAGTTCCACAATTTGCTTTACAAGGTCAATAGCGTGCTCGTTGCCGCCCGGCTCAGGCACAAAATGCGCCTCTGATTTCACTGCATCTCCACGTAATGCAAGCACATTATCAATACCTAAAAATTGAAGGTCAATAAGTGCGTTTTCGGTTTCTTCCTTACTAAAGCCGCCACAAATAAGGTGGGGCACTGTATCTATTTTATATTTATTAATAATAGCAGCACAAATACCAACTGTTCCGGGACGCTTACGTACAGGTATCCTTTCTAAATAACCACCCTCGCGTTTTTTATAAATATATTCTTCGCGGTGGTAAGTAACATTAATAAATGAAGGATTGAATTCCAGCAAGGGATCAATACTCTCGTTTATCGACTGAATGCTTTTGCCCTTTAAAGGAGGTAATAT
Organism: Bacteroidota bacterium; assembly: GCA_013289475.1. Classification (GTDB taxonomy): domain Bacteria; phylum Bacteroidota; class Bacteroidia; order JABEUT01; family JABEUT01; genus JABEUT01. Next base: position 187 of record JABCZW010000009.1, on the reverse strand, counting down.
CTCGAAAGAGAATAAGGTTGATTTTGACTTTTTAAGATGGTCTATTACTTTCATATTTTCTGTAAGTTCATTTAATTTTGAGCCTGTTCCTTTTCTATCCTGAGTCCAACATCCATTATTTGCTCCAGCGTATCTACACGCATGGCCTGGGTATAAGTAAATTTATATTCGCCGCTATGGAACCTTG
>JABCZW010000008.1 GCA_013289475.1 Bacteroidota bacterium | reverse complement strand
GTAAATGGTTAGCAATTTATATAAAGTGATTTTTTTCATTATATAAAATACTTAATTTATGATTTAAATGTTAATTATTGAATACCTGTAGAATGTCAATTTATTTGTGGTTAAATCCATTTTTGCATAGCCACTTCTTAATCCAATATATATATGTGTATCGTCAAACGGGGCAATTGAAGTAGGGAAGAGGCCATTCCAGAAGAGGCCTTTCAGTAATGTTTCTTTAGTAAGATCGGTAACCCGGTAAAAGTTATTGTATGATGCAATTAGCAATGAACCATTATAAATTGCAAAAGCTTCCGGTGCATCTTCAAAGGTCATTACCTTTTTAGGTTTAAAAGTATCTCCAACTAAGTCTAACTGGTACATAGAACCTTCGTTCCTTTCAAAATTAGCAATGCCTTCAATAAAATAAATTACATCTTTCATTAAAAAGATGAACTTGATATTACCGGATTTAACAAGTACTTCGGGTTTTGTTTTGTCTAATGGCTTAAATGTTAGTTTACCGCCAAGGTCGCCATTATCCATACCTACAAGCTTACCCGTAGGTATCTTTAGTTCGCAGCGCGGGCCCTTGGTGCCACGTGTAATTATCAGCTTATTATCTTTATTGGTAACATTAAACTCAAACTTAGTACGGTTAAGCTTACCCCATTCCTTGCTATTAACAGGCGGTTGCTTGGTTTCTACAAAGTAATTAAGCGGGAAAAACGTTTCGACTTTTGCTTCGGGCATAGTAAATAGATTGAGTGTAAAAGTAAGGGAAATTTAAAGAAGGGATAATGGATAGGGAGTAGGGAGGCTTTCGTTAAATATTTCTTCTATTTTTACCAATATAAATATACTCATACCCTGAAAAAAGAACTGCTTATATATGGTGGCTTATGCGGACTAATCATAGTTCTGCTTAAATTGGTTGAGTACCGCTTTTTAATACTCGATAACAAAATAGAGTTTTATGGTGGGGCAATAGCACTGGTATTTGTGGTTTTGGGTATATGGTTTGGCACCAAAATGGCCAAAAAGAAGGAAGTGATGGTAATTAAAGAAGTAATTGTAAATAATAGTGACCCCTTTGTTTTAAATGAAGACAAGTTAAAAGAGGTGGGTATCAGCAAGCGCGAATATGAAATATTGGAGCAGATAGCTAAAGGTATGAGCAATAAAGAAATAGCCGATAAACTATCGGTTTCGGAGAATACGGTTAAGACACATTCATCGAGGATATTTGAAAAGTTAGATGTAAACAGAAGAATGCAGGCTATACAAAAAGCAAAAGAGCTGGGGTTAATTCCATGAAAATTGTAAACTTTGGTATGATTTTAGCCCCTTTTACACCAAAATCACCCGAAAGTATGACAGTAAAGCCTGTACGCCTGGTATATGTTTGCCGAATAAAATAAATCAATAATTTTTTAAAACTTAAAACAAAATGAAAAAAACAGTTATCAAATTCGGCATCTTTTCTTCGCTTCTTATGGCAGGTGGTATGTTAGTCAACATGCATTTTGCCGATGCTATTGGCTACAGCTTGGCAATGTTGGCAGGGTACACAGTTATGGTCATCTCCTTCCTTATGGTCTTTTTCGGGGTGCGCTCATACCGCGATAAGATGAATGATGGGGTTATTACTTTCGGCCAGGCCTTTAAAGTAGGTAGCATGATTGCACTTATGTCGTGCCTGGTTTATGTGGGCACATGGCTTATACTTTACTACAATTTTATGCCCGATTTTTTCAGCAAATATGGCGCTTACCAGGTACAGCAAATGAAAGATGCCCACGCTACCCAGGCTGATATTGATGCTGCCGTGAAAGAGATGACTCATTACGTAGAACTATACAAAAACCCTTTTATTAATGCAGCTATGACCTTTTTGGAGCCTCTGCCCGTTGCACTTGTAATGTCGTTACTTGCGGCTCTTATTTTAAAGAAGAAAAAGAAGGTGGAAAGCCCTGTGATTGCATAAATTTATCATGGGATTGCTTCGTTCCTCGCAATGACTAACTGAGATAGGCGTTGAATTAATAATGCACTAAGTAACGCCTCCTCCGCTTGGAGGAGGTGAGGAAGAAGGTAAACTAAAAAGCCCCGCATTTATGCAGGGCTTTTTTATTGAATCTTTATAAGATTATCCTAAGTAAACTTTCAGCAATTTGCTGCGAGAGTTATGACGCAGCCTGCGGATACCTTTTTCCTTTATTTGCCTAACGCGTTCGCGGGTAAGGTCGAACTTGGTAGCAATTTCTTCAAGGGTTAAAGGGTGCGGAGCATCAAGACCAAAGAACAACTTGATCACTTCTTTTTCCCTTTCGCTGAGGGTAGAGAGTGAGCGTTCAATTTCCAGCTTCAACGATTCCTTAATAAGCACGCTATCGGCCCTTGGAGAATCGTGGTTGATAAGCACGTCTAACAGGCCACCGTTATCGGCATCGTTACCAAAAGGAGCATCAACCGAAACGTGTTTGCCGGTAAGGCGCATAGTATCTTTAATCCTGTCAACTGGCAATTCCAGCACATCAGAAAGCTCTTCCGGTAAAGGTTCGCGCTCTAACTGTTGTTCTAACCTTGATGATGTTTTATGTAATTTACTTAATGAACCAACCTGGTTAAGAGGGATACGCACCATACGAGATTGTTCGGCTGTAGCCTGAATAATACACTGGCGGATCCACCACACTGCATAAGAGATAAACTTAAATCCACGGCTATGGTCAAAACGACGAGCCGCTTTAATAAGTCCTAAGTTACCTTCGTTAATAAGGTCGGGTAGGCTTAAGCCCTGGTTCTGATATTGTTTTGCAACCGATACCACAAACCTGAGGTTTGCCCTGGTTAATTTTTCAAGCGCTTTTTCGTCGCCTTCTTGTATCTTTTTTGAAAGAATTACTTCCTCTTCTGCTGTGATAAGCTCCTCGCGTCCAATCTCTTGCAGATATTTATCGAGTGATGCACTATCGCGGTTGGTGATGGACTTCGTGATCTTTAGTTGCCTCATATATGCCTTTTAGATTTTTAAAAGTTAAAGGGAATCGCGCTCCTTAAATAGTTTTGCAAAGGTAAGAATTAAATATATAAAAAAGAAGAGGTATTATGTAATAAAATGTAAAATACCTTGGGATGCCTTGTTGCTATTGCTAAATATTATATTAATTTTTTTCTAAATATCGGAAACTAAAAAGTCCCGCATTTCTGCAGGACTTTTCACTTTTAGTTTTTAGCTTATTTCGTTTCTTCCTCGTTCTTGTTCTTCTTAGGCGCTTTGGCTTTGGTAACCTTAATCTTCAGGTCATCCTTAGCTTTATCATAATCTACGGCAACAGTATCGCCTTCGGTAACACCTGCTTTAATAATTTCTTCAGCAAGCGGATCTTCGAGGTATTTCTGTATGGCTCTCTTCAGCGGACGGGCACCATATTGCGCATCGAAGCCTTTGGTTACTATAAAGTCTTTAGCTTCCTTGGTTATCTTAACAATGTAACCGAGTCTTTCAATACGCTTGTGTATGCCTTCCAATTCAATATCAATAATAGAGTGCATATTGTCTTTATCGAGCGAATTGAATATAACCACATCGTCAACACGGTTTAAGAACTCCGGCGCAAAGGTTTTCTTCAGCGCATTCTCTATAACACCTTTATCGAGGCTTTCACCTTGTTCAGACTTAGAAGTAGTATTGAAACCAACACCACGGCCAAAATCTTTCAACTGGCGCGAACCAATGTTCGATGTCATTATAATGATAGAGTTCTTAAAGTCTATCTTCCTGCCAAGGCTGTCGGTCAAATGGCCATCGTCGAGCACCTGTAGCAATAAGTTGAACACATCCGGGTGAGCTTTCTCAATTTCATCAAGCAGCACTACCGAGTAAGGGTGGGTGCGAACCTGTTCGGTAAGCTGTCCGCCTTCTTCGTAACCTACATAACCGGGAGGCGCACCTACTAAACGAGATACGGCGAATTTTTCCATGTATTCACTCATATCTATACGTATCAGGGCATCATCCTTGTCGAATAAGTATTGAGATATAACTTTTGCCAATTGTGTTTTACCAACACCGGTAGGTCCTAAGAATATGAACGAACCAATTGGTTTGTTCGGGTCTTTTAAGCCGGCACGGTTACGTTGTATAGCACGAACCACTTTTTTAACAGCATTGTCCTGGCCAATAACTTTACCACGCAGTTCTTCTTCCATTTTCGATAAGCGGGCGCTTTCCTGTTCAGCAATACGCTGCGTAGGAACACCGGTCATCATGGCAACTACTTCGGCAACGCTATTTTCCGATACTATTTCCCTGTGGCTCTTGGTTTCTTCTTCCCATTCTTTCTTTGAAGCATCTAATTGCTCGTTCAACTGGCGTTCAGTATCACGTAATCGGGCAGCTTCTTCATACTTCTGGCTGTGTACTGCTTTGTTCTTTTCATCTTTCAACTCTTCCAGTTTCTTTTCCAGGTCGAGTATGTTCTGCGGTACATTAATATTAATAATGTGTACACGTGCACCTGCTTCATCTAATGCGTCAATAGCCTTGTCCGGTAAATGACGGTCGTTGATATAGCGGGTAGTGAGATATACACAAGCCTTGATAGCTTCATCAGTATACGTTACATTGTGATGTTCCTCGTACTTCGACTTGATGTTATTCAGGATCTGGATGGTTTCTTCAGGTGAGGTAGGTTCTACCAATACCTTCTGGAACCTTCTTTCCAGGGCTCCGTCCTTTTCAATGTACTGGCGGTACTCATCAAGAGTAGTTGCGCCAATACATTGAATTTCGCCGCGCGCAAGCGCCGGCTTGAACATGTTCGATGCATCCAGCGACCCCGAAGCGCCACCCGCACCAATGAGCGTATGTATCTCATCGATAAACAGGATGATGTCCGGTGTCTTTTCAAGTTCGTTAAGCACAGCTTTAATACGTTCTTCAAACTGCCCACGATACTTTGTCCCCGCTACCAGCGCAGCTAAATCGAGTGTTACCACTCTTTTATTGAATAGCACGCGCGAAACTTTCTTTTGTACTATGCGAATGGCAAGGCCTTCAGCAATGGCTGATTTACCCACACCAGGTTCTCCAATTAATATTGGGTTGTTCTTTTTCCTGCGGCTCAGGATCTGAGACACACGCTCAATTTCCTTCTCACGGCCTACGATAGGGTCAAGCTTGCCGTCTTCGGCCATCTTAGTCAAATCGCGCCCGAAGTTATCAAGTACCGGCGTTTTTGATTTTACATCAGAACCCGAACGTTTGCCGGTTCCGCCGCCCACTGCGCCTGTTTCATCTTCTTCCTCATCATCGTCGGCAGGAGTGTTAGGCATTTCGGCAGTTGGGTTAATTTTATATACTTCCAGTTCGTGGCGTATAGTATCGTAGTTTACGTTAAATCCGTTCAGTGCTTTCGATGCAACGCTATCCTCGTCTTTCAAAATAGCAAGCAGTAAATGCTCGGTGCCAATAACGGCACTCTTGAAAAACTTGGCTTCAAGGTAAGTAATCTTCAATGCTTTTTCAGCTTGCTTTACAAGCGGAATATTTGCAAGGTGATTTATTTTCTTGGATGTAGCAGGTGCATAGTTCTCAATAGACTTGCGCAGTTCGCCGGTATCAACGTTCAGTGTTTTGAGTAGTTGCATAGCAATTCCTTCTCCTTCGCGGATTATGCCAAGCAGTAAATGCTCAGTACCTATGTAGTCGTGGCCAAGCCTGAGGGCTTCTTCTCTACTGTAGGAAATCACGTCTTTAACTCGAGGTGAAAACTTGGCTTCCATATATTCTGATTTAAATGTTTTTAAAATCTGATTTCTAAATTAGGTTCAAATGTAATTATTCCTATATACGCAGAAACATAGTAAAGGGTTGATTTTTTTAACTAAAAAATGTTAATAATTTATAATAAGTTTAAAGTAAAATACATTTCACTCTTTTTCGTTTTACATACTTTCGGCATTCTTTTAAATAAGACGAACACTATTTTGTTTAACTTTAACACTTTAGCAAATATATAAATATTATGGCAGAAGGAGAAACGATTATCCCTATTAACATTGAGGAGCAGATGAAAAGCGCCTACATCGATTATTCGATGTCGGTTATTGTATCGCGTGCATTACCTGATGTGCGTGACGGCTTAAAGCCTGTACACCGCAGGGTGTTGTTTGGTATGTATGAGCTGGGCCTTATGCCCAACCGTGCTTACAAGAAGAGCGCCAAGATTGTTGGTGAGGTAATGGGTAAGTATCACCCGCACGGCGATGCGTCTATATATGATACCATGGTTCGTATGGCCCAGGACTGGTCTTTACGCTACCCGCTGGTTGACGGACAGGGTAACTTTGGCTCTATTGACGGTGACAGCCCTGCTGCCATGCGTTATACCGAGGCCCGCCTCCGCAAGATAGCAGAGGAGATGATTGCTGATATAGATAAGGAAACGGTTGATTTTGTCCCTAACTATGATGATTCTGAAAGGGAGCCAAGCGTACTTCCTTCACGCATACCTAACTTATTACTCAATGGAGCGTCGGGTATTGCTGTAGGTATGGCTACCAATATTGCCCCACATAACCTTACTGAAGTAATTAATGCAACTATTGCTTATATAAACAACCATAAAATAACGGTTGAAGAGCTTATTAGCCTGGAAGAGAACGGTAAGAAGATCATTACCGGCCCCGATTTCCCAACCGGTGGTACTATATATGGCCATGAGGGCATAAAAGATGCCTTTACAACCGGCCGTGGCCGAATTGTGGTAAGAGCCAAGCACAGGGAAGAAATAGTAGGTACCCGTGAGCAGCTTGTTATTGATGAAATACCGTACATGGTTAACAAGGCCGAGCTGATTAAAAAGATAGCTGACCTGGTGAATGACAAGAAGATAGAGGAAATTCATGATATACGCGATGAGTCGGACAGGGATGGTATGCGCATTGTGATAGAATTGAAGAAAGATGCCATACCAAGTATAGTTATGAACAACCTATACAGGCAGACCGAGCTTCAGTCGGCATTTAATGTTAATAACGTTGCTTTGGTGGATATTGGACGCCATGAAAAGATAAAGGCCGACGAGGATATTTTTGCCATGGAGGTTGAGGAAAAGGCCAAGGAAACCAGCCTGAGGCCTATTATGCTCGACCTGAAGATGATGATAGGGCACTTTGTGTTCCATCGTAACCAGATTGTTATACGCCGTACCCAATACGATTTAAGGGAAGCGCTAAAGCGTGCACATATATTAGAAGGCTTAATAATTGCCCTCGATAACCTTGATGCAGTTATTAAAATTATCCGTGAATCAGAAACACCTGATTCAGCACAAACCCAGTTAATGTCGAACTTTAAACTGAGCGAAATTCAGTCTAAAGCAATACTTGATATGAGGTTACGTACACTTACTGGTTTAGAGATGGATAAGATCATTTCGGAATACGAGGCATTGAAAGTTAAAATTGCAGATTACAGGGATATTTTGGGTAACTCTGACAGGCGCAAGCAGATAATTAAAACGGAACTTTTGGAGATCAAAGAAAAGTACGGCGATGAGAGAAGAACCAACATTATATTATCGGGTGCCGACTTTAAGATGGAAGACGTTATCGCTGATGAAGATGTGGTAATTACCATTTCGCACATGGGCTATATTAAACGTACCCCATTAAGCGAATACAGGCTGCAAACACGTGGCGGAAGAGGCTCAAAAGCTGCCGAAGCACGCGATGAGGACTTTTTAGAACATATGTTCGGGGCAACTAACCATAATTACCTGTTGCTGTTTACCAAATCAGGGAAATGTCTTTGGATGAGAGCCTTTGAAGTTCCGGAAGGAGCAAAGGCATCGAAGGGCAGGGCTATACAAAACCTGCTTAACCTGGCACCCGATGACAAGATAATGGCATATATCAATGTCAAGAACCTTTCTGACACCGAATACATCAATAATAACTTCATTATTCTCTGTACCAAGAAGGGTATTATTAAAAAGACTTCGCTGGAAGCTTATTCAAGGCCAAGGCAGAACGGTATTAATGCCGTTACAATCCGTGAGGGTGATGAATTATTAGAAGCACGCCTCACCAATGGTAATAACGAAATGATATTAGCGCTTAAATCAGGTAAGGCAATACGCTTTAACGAATCGAAGGTACGCCCAATGGGCCGTAATGCTTCGGGTGTGAAAGCTATAACGCTGGGCGGGCCGAAAGACGAGGTTATTGGTATGATATGTATATCTGACCTTTCAGTGAACGTATTAGTAGTATCGGAACATGGATATGGCAAACGTTCGGAAGTAGGGGAGTACCGCATCACCAATCGTGGCGGAAAAGGTGTTAAAACCATAAGCATAACCGAAAAGACCGGAGACCTGATAGCTATTAAGGATGTAACCGATAAGGATAACCTTATGATCATTAACCGTTCGGGTGTGGCCATTCGCTTATCTATAACCGACCTGCGTGTAATGGGCAGAGCAACACAAGGAGTAAGGCTCATTAACCTGAAAGATGATGATACCATTGCTGCAGTTGCCAAGATAGATGTACAGGATGAAGTCGAGTCTATTGTTGCTGAAGGAGAAGTAATACCGCCAACCGATGGTGCTGTTAACCCTGGAGAAAACGGCGCTGCTCATGAAGGAGAAGTAACAGGCGAAACACCGCAGGAATAAAATAGTATATTTTAAAAAAGCCCCGCAATATTGCGGGGCTTTTTTATGGACACAATTGTAATTCATCAACTTATTTTAACCGTTCACTAAATTGAGCCTGCTATACAATAAGTGTATACCTTAAATCATATAGTCAGTTCTTATCTTTGTATATATCAAAGCAAAAATGACTCTATTAGAAAAATCAAATTAAATTTGCCCCAATAAATTAAACCCGATGAAAAAATCATTCTTAGCCATTGCATTAGTAGCCGCATCATTGCAAGTGTTTGCGCAAAACAATAACGTAGTAAGCGCCAAAAGGCATTTGGAAGACTGGCAATCGGGCCACGATACAGCAGATCTGAAATCGGCTAAGCAAGCTATTGATGAAGCTGCGGTAAATGAAAAGACCAAAAGTGAGCCTAAGATGTTTTTATACAGGGGTCAGGTTTACGAAACTACTTATGAAACACAAATGTCGGTAGCATCAAAAAAGTTCTTAATAGCATCCGGTAAAATGACAGCAGAAGCTGTACAAAAGTCTCAAACCGAAGGTTATTTAAAGGCAGATACAGGCGCCCTGAGCATTGCAGCATATTCTTATTTACAGGTTATATTACTTGACCCTAAAGGTGGTTATGCTGATGAAGCAAAGATAGGGCTGAATGCATGTGCCACACACATGGAAAACAAAGCCATAGTTGACAATAACACCCAAAACTATACCGAGTCGCTTATTTTCTTCGAAAGGGTATTAATGGGAATGAAGGCACAGGGTGTTTCGGATACAACCACGCGTTATAAACATTTGCTGCAAAACACAGCTACTTCGGCCGAGAGAGCCAAGAACGATGCTAAGGCCATTACCTATTACAACGAAATGATAAAGATTGGCGCCGGGAAAGATGTTCCGTATAGCGAACTGAACCGCATTTACATGGCGCAAAAGGATACTGACAAGGCTATAGCAGCTATAAAACAGGGCCGTGCCGCATTCCCCGATGACCTTAACCTGCTGAATGCCGAAACCAATTTATTTATATGGAAAGGACAAAAAGACCAGGCTAAAGGAAACCTTCAGTTGGCTATTGACAAGTTGAATAAGCAAACCTTGAGTCCTGAACAGAAAGATCTTTTAGGAAGGCTGTATGCTATATTGGGTGGTATATTCGACAGGGAAGCTTTTCTGCGCAATGATAAAGGTGATTTTGTATTGCCTATGCCGGCTGATTTTGGCGCAAAATTCCAGAAAGCAGATACCAATTACAAAATGGCACTTGCCATTTCAAACAACGACTTCGATTACAATTTTACCCTTGGCGCTTTGTATAATAACCGTGCCAAATATATACTTGACCAGTTTAATGCTTTGACTGCAAAGCAACAAGAACCTAAACAAAAAGGCGTAGAAGAAGAGGCTAAAATCTGGTTAACGAAAGCCCAGCCTTTTCTTGAAAAAGCATACGGTATAAAAACAAACGACCCTAATACCATGCGCCAGTTAAGGATTGTACTGATAGGACTGTATGCAAGGACCGGCCAGGAAGACAAGGCCAAAGCAATGACGGAGCAGAAATAGATAATTTGAAATTATCACCGCTCAATATTTTCCGTTTTAGTGTCTGTATAGTTGCAGTTATGGCTTTATATAGCTGTAGTTCATCTAATGATATTTCATCATTTGGTAAGCGCAAATACACCAAAGGCTATTTTAATTATATACCGGCTGAAAAGCCCGGTGTAGTTAGCAAAGCCGGAACCAATAAACTTGCCGCCAAGCCTGAGCAAATCGTAGCTCTTCAGGATAATGTAATTAAGGATTCTGTAAAATCTATTAATACCCTAAAGGAAAGTTGGGCATATACAAAAAAACAGATCACAAAGCAATTTCAAATAACTCAACTGAAATAGTAAGTGGTATTGAGAAAACTGGTAATAGCGTTGAATCGATTACTAAAGCAAAGTCTGATACGGAGCCTGCCGATAAAGATAAAACAACCAATCTTGCTACGCTTAGTTTTGTGTTTGCCTTATTAGGGTTTATTGTTTTATTTCCGGCCCTGCTAATTGCTTCATTCGCATTTTTAGCTGCCAGTTTTGCCACCGGTATCATACTTATTTCAATTCCGTTTTTATTAGAGTTGGTTGGGTTTATAACAGGTAGTAAGGCAGAATCAAATAAAAATGAAATACACCCCGGCTTGGCAAAAGCAGCGGTAATTATCAGTGGGCTGGGCATTTTACTTATTTTAATTTTATCATTAGTAGTGCTTGGTATAAACTGATGCGTTATTATATACACATACTAATTCTAATTCTTCTTGCAGGCTGCGCAAGCAATGAAAGCCTTAACTCATTTGATAAGCGCAAATACACCAAGGGTTATTTTAATGATATACCGACTGAAAGGCCCGGTGTGCTAAGTAAAATTGCGAATAAACCAAAGCCGGTTGAAGTTCTGCAGAACAATATGCCTGTTCAACAAACGCGGATAGTTGTTGATTCTGCAAAGACATCAAATTTGTTTAAAGACGTTGTTTTAAGCAGCAATAAGGTAAAGCATAATGCTGAAATAATAAGCGCAGTTAAAGAAACATCAAGGGCAATTGCGCAGGTTAAAGATGACAAACCAGTAAGTGATACAAAAGGAACAACAAATCTGGCTGATATTGGTATTGTGATTGTTGGTATTGGAGTAGTTATAGTTTCTGTATTGTTTCTGTCAATTTTGTTTACCGTAATTTCAGGGGGCATATTTAGCATGTCGTTATTGGCAATGCTTGCATTTTTTTTAATAATTGGCTGCGGCTGGGTAATTTGCCAGGTTGCCGAAACAAAAGCCAACGAATTACCTCCGAAACTTGCAAAAACCGGTGCTGATTTAGGTACTGTATTTTTTATATTATTTTTGGTAATTGCCACAATTGGTTACTTTCATATTATATTATAAAATGAAAAGACACCACATTTTTATTTTGCTCGCTATTTTCTTTGCAGGTTGCTCAAGCAATGAAAGCCTTAGTTCTTTCGGTAAGCGCAAATACACTAAGGGTTATTTCAATAATATGCCGGCTGAAAAGCCCGGTGTAGTTAGTAAAGCAGGAAACAATAACAAGGTCGATATTAAGTCCGATATTGTACAGGCTGAACCCGGGCAGAAATTGGTGATTAATGATTCTCTAAAAAACACCATTGCTTTAAAGAAAGTTGTAGCGCGTACGAAGTCAATAGAGTATATAACTAAAGCTGCAGGTATGGCTAAGCCGACGAATAGTGTTGAGCGATTTGAATGTAAATTACAACCTGTAGATGATAAGCCAACTGATACTAAAACTCCGCCTAAAACTACCCTTAGCGATATAGCCTTTCTTATGGCTATGATTGTATTGGCTATATTTATTGTGGCAGTGGTCCTAGCGTCTCAATTAGGCTTAGAGTTACTGTTAATTACTGCTATCGCAATACTTCCGGGTATAGCAGGGCTTGTATTGGGTATACTGGCATTAGCTAAAAACAATGGGCATCAGGCCTTAGCTATTATAGCTTTAGTTATTTGCGGGTTAGTTGTTTTAGTCTTCCGATAAGAGCCTGTTATCTTTTGTATGAATGAAAAACTATCACATCTTCTTATTGTTTCTGGTTCTCCTTGCAGGCTGCTCAAGCAATGAAAGCTTTACATCATTCGGTAAGCGTAAATACACTAAAGGTTATTTTAATGATATACCAGCTGAAAGGCCCGGTGTGGTAAGTAAAGCGGGAAATAACAACAAGATTGAGATTAAGCCTGAGGTTGAGCGAAACACATCTGTGCAGGATGTATTTAAAGACTCTGCCAGTCGTGCAATTGTTTTAAAAGAAGCGACTTACAGTAATAAAAAAGCCAAACACATTGCAATTACTATAAACCCGGTTAAGGCTTTTAATAAGATTGAAAAGATAAATGACGACAAACCGCTAAACGAAACCACAACCAAGCCTTTAAGCGCTGCCCGGATATTATTTTATGCATCCATACTGTTGTTATTACTGACGATATTGTTTTATGCGGTGCCCGGTGGACCGGCAGGCATATTCTTTCTGTTGGCGCTTATTTGCCTTATTGTGGCCTTTTGCCTGCCTAAAAATAATAATACAAGTCCGGCTAACACCGGCGATTATGTGAGGCAAGGAGGAACAGCAAGGAAAACCAATAATAGTAGCAACGGGCTCTTTATAGCCGGATTATTGCTTTTGGTGCTTTCAATCGTTTTCGGATTGGCTTCCGTATTAGTTTTAGCCTCAGCAGTTACAAGCAGTGGTTTATCATCAGGATTGGTTACAGCTGCTGTAGTTGTGCTCTTACTATCAATTGTAGGTTTTTTTACAGGACTTATACTTACCATAGTTGGCGCTGCCCAAAAAACCAGTTAAATAGCCTTGTTGTACTTAAGCTGAGTGTTTGAGTGATTTATGTACACTGGCATAGTGGTTCATTTCTTTTGAGGATTTACAACCACTAAGCAGCGCCAGGCAAATCAAGAGTAATAAAACTTTCATTGGGGTAGAATAGTTTAATGGTTTGCGACGAATTTCGATTCTAATAAGATAAGTAATATTTCAATATTTGCATGCAGTATAGTTGCCTTTTTTATTAAAACCCGTATAGCGTTTAGATGACGAACAACTGCTGAACAGTATCAGTAAGAATCCGGTAAAAAACAATAAAGCTTTCATGGGGTAGATAGTTAAATTGTTTGCGACTAATTTCATTTGATAAAAGGTAGGCTATATTTTTGTGATTTGGTGAGAAATAAGGAGGAACTTTTGAACCATTAGGCAGGCAGTAATTTATGGAATTATACTGGTTATTATTTTCGTTTTATTCCTTAAGGGTAGTAAATGGTTGAGCCATAGGTTAATAAGGATGGGTAATACTTAACACTAAGTATATTATAGGACAGACAAGCCTTAAAGAGCCTATTTGTATTACATATTATTGTCCTATAATATATATTATGTTAAGTACCTGCTAACTGCATAGCACCCCGATTTCAGGTTCTTATTTAAGCTGATACCTGAAATTACCTATTCCCTCTCTCTACCTACTACATATTGGAATTGTCTTTTGAATTGGCGGGTAAATTCTGCCGAATTTAGAAAATGGTTACTATTGTAGTATATAACTTTAAAATATACTTATCATGGCAATTTCAAATGGTTCTACAGTATGGCTTAAATCTGGCAGTCCACAGATGACTGTAAAGTTCAAAAACTCAAAAGAAGAATACACCTGTACATGGTTTATTGGCAGTGAAGTAAAAGAACACAGTTTTTCACCTGAACAACTAACAGAAGAGAAACCAAAATCTTCGTCAATAATAACAGGAGGAAAAACTAAAAGTAAAAATAGCTGGTAATTGATTTATCGTTCGAGCCTGAAAATATCGCTTTTACCGAATAATCTAAGCATATTAACACCTGTTATTTTAGCTTTGCCATAGTTCTTACCTTACTTAGATAGTGATAAATATATAACAATTACATAAAGTTATATAATATCATTAAACTATTATATACGTATGTTTGTCCAATATATAGCTAATGAACTTAGAAACAATTAAATGATTATATATCAGGTGCTTATGTGTTTTGTTTGCATTGTTTTGCAAATTTTAACAGGTAAAATAGTTGCATCAAAATATTCTTGTATATATTTGCAACATCAACCTTGCGAGAATCATAAAAATGTACTTGAATCCACATTGGGCAGCCCCCCGAGTGACTATAATCATACTAAATTACTTAGTAATAGTATAACTTTGCATTATTAACTTACCAGCCCGCTACTATGAACAACAAACCTAAATTGTTATTTACATCAAAATCAGCTCCCCTTATTCTTAAGGCATTTGACAAAGGAATTGATAAAAATGGATTGATTATTGAAAATTCAACAAAAGAACCTGTCCTTACACCTGATAATGAAGAAATAAACATTAATGAATTTGGTGGATTAAAAAAAGGTTCTGAAATATTCATTAAGGATAATCTATATTCAATAATGAAATTAGCAGAAGGAAAAATATAATCTTCCTTTAATTTATCATGCCCAATACCCATCATCAAAAGAAAAAATATCATAAGAAGTCGGCACTTGAAAGCATAGAAAAATACGCTGAAAAGAAAAACACCACTATTATTCTTATTGACGATTTATTAGATCCACCCAATACTCCTTATATATGGGATCATAAAGATAAAATCCTAACTATAAGTGTTCCTAGGTTACAAAAACTTGATGAAGATGTATTGCTATGCCTTATAAGAAAAGTTCATTCTCAAGGCGGTATATTATTTAATAGGGATAAAAATGATGTCCTAGAATCATTTAAAACATATTTAGATAAAAATTCCAATAAAAAGATACTTGATTTCTTTAGGAAGAAAATGCCTGAATCTGACTTTGAGGCATTGGAAATGTCATTATTCCTTAGAGAACAAAGTAAAAAAGGAGATGATATATCTATCTATAAAAAGGAAATACGAGATAAGTTTGGCCCTAGAGGCACCAATATTTCAAATTTATGTTCTGCCGGATATTTTGAGGATGAATTTATGAAGCTCTCAAATGAGTTGGAAACAGATGAATATAATGCTTATTATGAATTAGCTGTAGGTATAAGAGCCAGGGCTCTTTTTGTTAATTCTGAAATGAATGTAGATACCATTGAAAAAGCTTTCGATGGTATGATAAATAAGGCTATACAATACCATATAGATAAATTTAATATACATGGCATTGGTAAAACAAATATCGATAACATAAAGAAGGCAATCTCAAATAAATTAAAAGATGCAGATTCTACGTACTCTATAGAAAAAGTACGCCACGATAAAAATATAATAGAATACTGCGTAACGGTAAATTTGTAATGTAGTTAGGCACAATTCTGTGCACCTATGTGTCATTGACCTATATTATCACCTCACGTGCCGGTATTCTGCCTATGCCCACCCTCCACCCTATCGGGGTATTTATTAAATTTGCATGTAAATATCCATTCCATGAGTAAATTATCTCAACACGAGTAGTAGTATTTGCATAGAAACGTCGCAA
Organism: Bacteroidota bacterium; assembly: GCA_013289475.1. Taxonomy (GTDB): domain Bacteria; phylum Bacteroidota; class Bacteroidia; order JABEUT01; family JABEUT01; genus JABEUT01. The sequence continues at coordinate 43,895 of JABCZW010000008.1, read as the reverse complement.
TTTCCTTTGCATAAACAAGATTATTACTATTGTTATCAAAACTTTGTGCATCAACAATTATGCTATCAATTCTATTTATATTACTGTCTCTTCTTAATTTATCTATTTCTACCAACAATTTCAAGCCCTCGTCATTTGTTAAATGTTTTTGAGGCAATGTACCAAAAGTGTTATTAATAGTTGCTTTTGAATTTGGGCCATTTGCTACAGCATTACCATCACCTTTAATATCAACTTTGTATGAATCGTCTTTAGGTTCAGTTTTTAAAAAGGGTGTTTTAATTAATGTCGTTTTAGTATCTGTTTTAATAGATTGTTTTGTGGTATCAGTCATTCCCACTCTTTTATCTGGACTTATTTCTACTCCAGATGTGTTAAACTTAACACCCCTTCCATTAAACATTGCGATTAAGGCATAGATAGCCGCTATAGCAATTATGATAACAATACTTACAATTGCTGTATTAAATATACGCCTCATCCAAAGAGGTTGTTCTTTATGCCATTCGAAAAATCCCATTTAACTTAAAAATAGTAATACAGCAAAAATAAGTATTATAGAGGAGATTAATTAAGGCTCTGCCTTAGAAATAATATGTAATCCCCACATGGCCCCAGCCGTGGTAAAAGCCGGTTTTAATTTCGTTGGTTATATGCGTAACCGAATACTCAAATGCAACATGGTTCCAACTGACACAAATCCCATAACTATCTCCCAATACAATGGTGTTTATCTGGCTTCGGCTCAACGTATAAATACTGTTGTGTGTAAATAATGCTCCCTGCATGGTGCCATTATAGGCAATACCTTCAACCCAGCCCTGTACAATACCATACAAATGAAATGTCTTTGTATGGTTTGTTATAAAGTACGATTGCATTTTGCCGGCATGCATGGTAATGCCTGCTAAAGCATTATCGTAAACCGTTCCTGCATTTAATTGTCCCACGGCTTCTACATCAACGGCGGTATCGGTAAACAATGCTTTTTCGTAACGCAGCCTGTAATTCAGCATAGCTGCCTGTGCTATCTGGTATTGCCATCCCTCCGGCTGGCTGTTACCTGGCAAATGGTGTATTTCCTTTTGTTCCTGTTCACATACGGCACAAGCGCCTATGGCGCCGGCATCAACTTCTGCAGTAAGCATTTGCTTATGCACATAATCGGCCGATGTTTTATAATGCCCCAGGTATATATATCCTGCAAAGGGCCTGTCGCCTTGTAAAATGGTATTGCTTAAAATACTGGTTGGCGTAAAACAATCTTGCACTGCTGTTAAGCCATATTCTGTTTGTGCGTTCCTTAATTGCGGCAGCAACCACATTATAGGCGAATACCTGTATGCAGGCAAAACACTCTCCAGTTTTATACCCTGGGTGTAATATTCATCGGTTGTAGTAAAGTAATCGTTTTCGTAATTAAGCTTTATAAACCTGGCATTACTTACCTCTTGCCCAATAACATGGCTATTAGCAAAAATTATAAACGTAAAAACAGTAAGTAATTGTTTCATTTCAGTACATACGCAGTTTATGCATGGATAAGATTTATTAAGTGCTGAATTTGTTTTGTTTTCAACTCTCAATATGTCACAAGTCATTAATTATTATTACAAAATATATTACATTTGCGAAAACCCCAAAATACAGAATACATGGCATTAATATACTCACCCCGCCTAAATTGATTAAGTATCAGCAGTTTTAGGTGTTAAACCTATTCTGGTTTTGTGGATTTTGATTTTTTAGCTACAGGTAAATAAAACAGCGAATAAGATAGTGCATCAGTCTCCGCTTTTAGATTTAGTTATTGTTGGAACTCAAAAGTCTTTTACAACTTCGTTGAAAAGCTATTTGGGCGAACACCCTGATGTTATTGTACATCCGCAGGTTGAGCTGGCCTATTTTGCCGACGATAAAGAGTATGCCAAAGGATACAAAAAAGCATTGGCCCACTATTACCACAATATCAATGCTACAGGTGGCAAAAAAATGGTAGCAAAAAATGCAGTATTGTATGCATCAGAAATTGCCCTTAAAAGGTTACACGACCATAACCCCAAATGCAAGATAGTATTAAGCCTGCGTAACCCTGTCGACCGTGCCTACTCGGCTTATTTAATGGAATATAACCTGGCCGACGTGAAATTTGGTTTTGAGGAAATTAAAAGTATTGCCACCAATGCCGATACAAACTACTGGCCCTTTAATATTTTTATTGATGCCGGTAATTATGCCAGGCACATTAAAACCATTTATAAATACTTTCCCAAAGAACAGGTAAAGATTGTGCTGTGCGAAGAATTACTTGAGGATCCGCTGAAGGTGTGCAAGGAGCTATTTAACTGGCTTGGTATTGACGAGGACTTTAAACCCGAAATAAAAGTACACAATCCGACAGTTAAAAACGGCTCGAAGTTATATGCTAAAGCTTCGGTTAACTTATTAAAGCGCAGCCCCTTTTTACGGAAATCGGCCAGCTTATTTGTGCCTTCGCATTTTAACCATAAAATAGGTAATTTTATAAGAGGTATAAATAAAACCGACAAGAAGTACCCGCCTATGAATCCTTCTACGCGAAAATTTCTTTTAGACTATTACCGCAATGCGAATAAGGAACTGGAGGAATTGACGGGTAAAAAAGTCACCACGCTCTGGAGTAAGTAAATTTGAGTTTTTTGGCTTAGTTTTGCTGCATGAGAACCATTCACCACTTTGTTTTGTTTAACATAATATTTCTTGCTACCGCCACCTATTGCTTTGCTCAAAGCGAATCAAAGCCTTCGCATACCGGAAAGTTTACCCTTATTGATGGCATGTTGAGCATGGAATACCGCTATATGGAATTTACAAACACCAAAGGCGATAGTGTTTATGCGTACGAATATGATAGTTGCCTGACTAATAGCGGATATCAGCAATTATGGGATACAGTGGGCCCGCCAAGGAAAATAGCACCGCAAATGCTGAACAGAAAATTTAAGCTTACCTATTCCTCCGATTCTATACCGAATCCTTTTAACCAGGATCAAACCATTATGGGTATGACAATTACTAAAATGGAACTACTCAAGTAAATGAAAAAACTTTTATTCGCTCCCCTACTCTTCTTTTGTATCAGTGCTTTCGGGCAAAGCTATACCCTGCAAGGTACAATTACAGATACTGTTACCAACAAGCCAATTGAGGGTGTTATTGTTAATCTGTTTAATTCATACACAACTGTATCTGCAACAACAGATGATAAAGGGCATTATTTTTTCGATTCAACTTTAGTAACGCCAAACCATTATTATATAATAACAATAGATGCCGAAATGCAATCGTATGATGTTGCAAATGAGGCACAGGAAAAGGTTTATTTAAGTACAATTAAAGGCACTCCATCTAAAGACTTCATTCAGGATTTTAGGCTTCAAAAACTTCATTACATGAAAGAATGAAAAAACTTTTACTCACTCCCCTACTCTTCTTTTGTGTTTGCGCCTTTGGGCAAAGTTTTTCGGTGCATGGTACTGTAAGAGACAAACGAACAGCGAAAGCTATTATAGGAGCAATAGTTATGAAAATAGGCTCTGACGGTTTAATGCAAACTGTAAAGACTGACACTGGTGGACATTATTCTTTTGACTCAAATTATATTAAGCCAAATACATCCTATGTGATTTCAGTTGAGGCAGATAATCTGGGATATATGGCCAGTTCAGCAAAAGCAAATTTAACAACTGTAGGTACTGTAAATTCAAAAACATGGGTAGAGGATTTTATACTTGAAAAACAACAACACATTGATCGTTATCCGGAAGTTAGATTTGCTTTTGGCCAATCTGCCGTAACAGAAGGCATGGCTGATACTGTACTTGATTATTTAGTGAAATTGTTACAGGATAATCCCAATATTGTTATTCAACTTGACGGGCATTGCAGCCCCAATGAAGGTGACAGTAAAGCTAAATTAAAGTTATCACTGGCCCGTTCTGAATCCTGCAAGGATTATGTGGTTTCGCAGGGAATTGATTCTGCAAGAATTAAAACCAAAGGCTGGGGAGATACGAAGACATTGTTCGGATGTGCTTACAAAGATGTTGTGAAAATGAAAACCAAAGCAGAGAAAGATGCAGCTTATGCTAACGACCGTAGGGTCGAGTTTAGAGTAACAAGTTTTAAGTATGAATCTAAAGGCGATCAAAGCCATGCCGATAGTTTAAAAACAAAGGTGTTAAATGATGCCGTGGTGCCACAAAATGACCAATAGCTGATATTATGTAGCTTTGCAGCTGATTGGGAATTTTAAATAAGTTTTGTGAATCGGTTAGTATCATTTATATATCTTTTACTTTTCACATCTGTTCTCTCTTTCGGGCAGTCGCAAATGGTAATTACAGGCACTGTTACTGATGTTACCACAAAAGCCCCGCTTGCCAATGTTATTGTTACCCTTGCCAACAAAGACACTGCCATAGAAACTAAAACTGACAATGCCGGTAAATACAGCTTTACATTTCTTAAGCCTGATAAAATATATGTGCTCAGTGCCCATTCCGATAATCCTGTATATGGCTACACTGCAGATATTGAAGCATACGTGTCGACTTACCTGCTAAATAATAATCCCCGTACTTTTATACGCAATATAGCCCTTGCACAAAATGTAACTTATGCCTTGCCTCCTGCCCCGGCAATAAATACGCATTTTGCTTTCAGAGAAAGTGTGATCACCAACCCCGATAAAGACTCTGCCATAAATTGCTGGTTACAGTATATGCTTAATAACCCTACTTACATTGTTGAAATTGCTGGCTATGCCGATAAAAAAGAAGGCAATAAAACTATACGTATGTTATTATCGAGGGGTCGAGCCCAGGAATGTATTGATTATTTGCATAATCACGGTATACAATACACCCGCATGCGATTAACAGGTTACGGAAGCGATAATCCTGTAATGAGCCCAAAAGCTATAAGGCAGGCAAAAGGTAAAGAAGCAAAAATGGCGGCAAGGCTTCTGAATTGCCGTGCCGAAATAAAATTGAAAAATATATTTTTCGCTCCTCCATCTGTCATTACCTTAAATGGTATGGTAACCGATATAAACCTTGGAACACCCATTGTGAAAGCCCTTGTATTGCTTAATGGATCTGATGGAACTAAGATTACCACAGATACAGATACACTGGGGCACTACAGTATTACCGTTAAAAACTTTAACCCGCTGGTGTTTTACAATGTAACTGCCGAAGCCCTGGGTTACAACTCGAGCGAGCTCGATGATATTTATAAAATAAACCCTGAAAGTAACGACCAGCTTGCATATACTCATAACTTCCGCATAGAGAAGAATGGGTATGAAAAACAACCCATTTTTGCCCCGGTAAGTTTCGATTCGGGTAGTGCAGTTTTAACACAAACCACAATTGATACATTAAATCGTGTAAAAAAACTTTTACAGCAAAGGCCCTGGTTAGTAATGGAGTTTATGGGCGATGCCGATTGGCACGAAGTTGATTATGTCAACCTTGCTTCTGCCCGCGCACGGGCATGTACCAACTACCTTATCAAGGGCGGGATTGACAGCGCCCGCCTTGTGGTGGCAGATCGTTTAAATGCAAAAAGTGTTGAAAAAGTTGAACTGGGAACCCCCTGGATTGTTAAACACCGGGAGAAGCAAAAAGTCTTTAATTATAAAGCATGCAGCGTGTCCTTTTGGCCTGTTAACTGGAGGTATGGCGAAAAGAAATCCGTTCAGTAAATTATCAACAATATTAAAAACACAGATGAGAACGAGTAAAAAATTAATATGTGTTTTAAGTTTAGTTTGTTTTATAAGTATCGTTTCATTCGCACAAAAAAACGTGCCGGACCCATGCGGTACTCGAGGCATGCATCCATCCGACTGCAACCGGTCTACACCAACAAGGGTTATCAATGATTCTGTTTTTCCGGGAAGTAAATTTTTACTTTCCAAAGACAGCATGAGCGGTTATAATTGGGTGAACTTTAAGAACGGAGATAAGTTACTTGTGGTTAATTGTGGTTGTTCCGAGTATACTTACGTATTCCAGTTCACCACATCGCGCTACAGCGCCGATACAACCGATTATAAATACTGGTACCCAATAGCTGAAGAGTTAATGAAGGAAGTGGTTAGTGGCACATATAAAGATGATCCTATGCCGGTTCAGCGGGGCATTGATACATTAGAAAGTTTTATTAAGCATTACCCCAATTACCTTACACTTAACAAGGTTATTTATGTATATTTTAATAACGACCCCAATGCCCCGGTTGTAACTGATGATGATGACAACGAAACTGCCCGGGAAATGTCACCGCATATTCTTATAAGCCGCATTCAAAAAAATGCCGGAAGCGAGTATATGGTTGAGGTAACCTATTCAATAGGCCTATAGTTGTATAACGATTTTGCAGTTAATTTTTTTTCTTTAGATTTGTTACATAAAATTTGCGTTAGCTGTTAAAGCTCAAACAACCCACGCAAATAAAATAATAAACACCCCTGGGGCTTGTGGGTAAATATAACCTCAACAAAAAAATGAAAACTACAAAATTATTTATGGCGGCCCTGGTTGCAGCGGCTATGTTTACTTCATGCGGTTCTGAAGGCCCTACCGGCCCTACCGGTGCTACCGGTTTAAGCGGAGCAGCTAATGTTACTGTAGTCACAGCTACAATTCCTGCAGGCGGTGCGGGATGGACCCAGGCAGGATCTACCAATGTTTATTATGTACAGGTAAACGATCCTTATATTTTAAACTACAATACCGATGTGGTTATGGCATATGTACAAGGTACTGTAACCCCTTTCGATTACATAGCGTTACCTCTTAGCAACTTCCTTATTAACAACGATGAATTATCGTTCAGTTATAACAATAGCCTTGTTACTTTTTATTATGTGTTCGTGGGCGGATCAACAGGGTCAAACCTGCCATCTACTGCTTTAAATGTAAAGATAGCTGTTATACCTCCGGGTGTTATGAAACAACATCCTAATTTGAATGTTAACGATTACCATGCTGTAATGGCGGTACTTAACCAACAGAACGCAAGCAAATAAGGCTTCTATTCTGTACTGAATTTTAACCCCGGTATAAAAACTACCGGGGTTTCTTTTTTTATGTGTAAAAAATTTATTTTTCTTTTAGCACCATATTTTTAAATTTGCGCCGAATTAGTGGCTCCCCCTTTATGCAAATAAATATGAAAACAATATTATATACGGCTATTGCTGCCATTACATTAACTTTTAGCAGTGAGCTGAACGGGCAAGCGGTCAATGATATGTTTTCGAAAGGCGACAATGTTTTAAGCCTAGGGGTTGGCCTTGCCGGAACATATAATTATGGCAGTGCAGGCGGCGGCTCGGGAAGCGCGTTTAAGCAATCGCCCAGCTACTTAATAACCTACGAACATGCTAGTATTGACCCGGGGGGCTCTATTGCTGTGGGTTTTGGAGGATATATATCATACCTGTCATCTAACCTTTCATGGACCGACGGGCCTTATAGTTATTCTGACAATTATTCGTTCGAGTTTATCATGGCAAGAGCTGCTTTGCATTATAAAGTACGTTACAGCGCTAAAGTTGATCCTTATGCAGGGCTTACCATTGGTTATGTGCTCGACCAGCATAACCTGGTAACGGGCGACCCTTATGTTTCTCACGTGGGCGACCCCGGCTACTCAGCATATAGCGCTACACCTCCAAGCCCTTTAGAATATGGAGCTTACCTGGGTGCCAGGTATTATTTTACCGATAAATTTGGTATTTGGGCCGAGCTTGTAATTATGAACAATGCGTACAATTATATAGGCTTTGGCATAAATTTTAAACTGTAATTTACTTGCGGTAGTTAAAAGTTCCAGGTCCCCCATTAATACGGGGCTTTTTTGTTAATAAAATCTAAAAACTTTTAACTACTAAATGCCATTTCTCTTTCATAAATTTGCGCAAACTTAAAACCAGCCAACCCATGAGTTCTCTCCGTTTTAAAGCACTTGAAGAAGCTTCTTCACGCCAACCCGTTAATGTAACCCTTCCTTCTGGCAAGGTTTCTGACTATTATGGCGAGAATGTTTTTGACCTTGAAGCCATGAAAAAATACCTTGCAGAAGGTACTTTTAAAACATTAAAGGCTACTATACAAAAAGGCGCCACCATTGACCGTAATACGGCAGATGAGGTGGCAATTGCTATGAAAACATGGTCGATGGAGAAAGGTGTAACCCACTACACCCACTGGTTTCAGCCATTAACAGGCGCCACTGCCGAAAAGCACGATGTGTTCCTCGATAATATGGATGGCGGCAAAGCAATAGAAAAATTCAGCGGAGGCCAGCTTGCACAGCAAGAGCCTGATGCATCAAGCTTCCCAAGTGGTGGCATTCGCAATACATTTGAAGCAAGAGGCTACACCGCATGGGATTCTTCTTCACCTGCCTTTATATTAGGCAAAACCTTATGCATACCTACTATATACTTATCATATACCGGCGAAGCGTTAGATTATAAAACGCCTTTACTCAAATCAATACACGCACTCGATAATGCGGCTGTTCCGGTTTGCCAGTATTTCGATAAGAATGTTACCCGCGTTAATGCTACATTAGGCTGGGAACAAGAATATTTTCTTATAGATAACGCTTTATTCACAGTTCGCCCCGACCTGGTTCATTCGGGCCGTGCGCTTTTTGGAGCTAACCCTGCCAAGGGCCAGCAGTTAGAAGACCACTACTTTGGCTCTATACCTGAAAGGGTTAATGAGTTTATGCGCGATTACGAAACCGAATGCTATAAACTGGGTATCCCTTTAAAAACCAGGCATAATGAGGTTGCACCTAACCAATATGAGGTTGCACCTATATTTGAAGAAGTTAACATAGCAGTTGATCACAACCAATTGCTTATGGATGTGATGGATAAGGTATCGCGTCGCCATAACTTCAGGGTACTTTTCCACGAAAAGCCATTTGCAGGCGTTAATGGCTCTGGTAAACACAATAACTGGTCAATGGCTACCGATACAGGCAAAAACCTGCTTAGTCCGGGCAAAACTCCTGAAACCAACCTGCAGTTCCTTACATTCTTTGTAAACGTTATTAAAGCAGTTCACGATTATTCCGACTTATTAAGGGCAGCTATAGCATCAGCCGGTAACGATCACCGTCTTGGCGCTAATGAGGCTCCTCCTGCTATTATATCGGTATTTATTGGTACACAGCTTACCAAAATGCTCGACGAGATTGAAACCAAAATGAAGCCGGGCAAGGTAACTGCGGCTGAGAAAAAGTCATTGAAGCTTGATATTGCCAGTATTCCTGAGCTATTGCTCGATAATACCGATCGTAATCGTACTTCTCCATTTGCCTTTACCGGTAATAAGTTCGAATTCAGGGCTGTTGGATCATCAGCCAACTGCGCACAGGCCATGACAACCCTTAACACCATAATGGCTGAACAACTTACTAAGTTCAGGAAAGAAGTAGATAAACTGGTTAGCAAGACAACTACTGTTGAAGATGCTGTTTTGCAGGTGCTACACGACTATATTGTATCGTCTAAAAACATACGTTTCGAAGGCAACAACTATAGTGAAGAATGGGTAAAGGAAGCCAAGAAAAGAGGCTTATCGAACATACAAACAACCCCAGCTGCGCTTGATCTGCTGCTGACCAAAAAGGCTCTTGAGTTGTTTGAAACACATAATGTGTTTACCAAGCGCGAACAGGAGGCAAGGCACGAGATTCAGGTAGAAATGTACACCAAGAAAATACAAATAGAATCGCGTATTATTGCTGATATGGCAAATACTTACATCATTCCTTCGGCTCTCAGATACCAAAATGTATTAATTGAAAATGTTAAGGGAATTAAGGAAATATTTGCTTCACGCCACGAATTAGCTAATGTGGGCATTAAAGATAAGGGGCTTTCTGATGCATTTAGCGAAGGAAGCGGCAGTGATAGCCTTGTAGATACCCAAATGGGCATGATAAAAGAAGTAAGCGAAAGGGTGTCAATTATCAAGAATAATGTAGAACTGATGGTAGAGGAACGCAAAAAGGCAAACCAGATAGAACATGCCACCGAAAAAGCTTTTGCTTATTGCGAAAAAGTGAAGCCGTATTTCGATGAAATCCGTTATCATTCGGACAAGTTAGAGATATTGATAGACGACTCAATGTGGCCGTTTCCGAAATATAGAGAGCTGCTTTTTGTAAAATAAATGAAATAAAGACCTTTTGACTTAAGAAATTGTTTATATCTTAGCACCCGAAAAAATAAATAGAATCCAATTATGAGAAGAAAAACGACATTTTTCTATTGTTTGTGTATTAGTTTCCTACTATTGTCAACTACTACTTTTGCACAGAAGAACGCGCTAAAAGATGCCGATCATGATTTCAAAAACATGCGTTATTTTGACGCTATAGAGCTTTATAAAAAGGCTTATACCGATTTGACTGGTGAGAAAAGTGTAGATAAGGCTAAGAAAGCCCGTATATTATTTCAGATAGCTGAATGCTACCGTATGATGGCAGATGCCAAGCAGGAAGTGCAGTGGTATCAAAAAGCTGTAAAAGCTAACTACCCCGATGATAATGATCTTCTTTATCTTGCTGATGCACAAAGGCAATTGGGTAATTACGATGATGCATTGGTTAATTATAAACTTTATAAAGATAAAGTCCCTTCCAATAAAATGGCTGATCAGGGAATACTTTCCTGCCAACAGGCTTCGCAGTGGAAGAACAACCCTACCCGTTACGTTGTAACAGATATGGCGCAGATCAACAGTAAAAACCGCGATTATTCTCCTTGTTTTGCTGATAAAAGATATGATGAATTGTACTTCGTGTCTACCCGCCCGGGTGGTACAGGTGATAAGATAGACGGTAATATAGGTGAGGCTTTTGCTGATATTTTTGATTCTAAAATGGACAAGAACGGTAAATGGAGTGCACCGGTTAACCTGCCTGCGCCTGTTAATACCGAAGATAATGAAGGCCCTGTTTGTTTTGATCATGGTTTTAAGGCCATGTACTTTACACGTTGCAGTGTAGTTAAGAACAAAGGTGTGCATTGCCAGATATGGATGACTGAAAGAAAAGGTAATACATGGGGAGACCCGGTAATGCTTGCTTTCCAGAGTGATACTGTTACTTATGGCCACCCTACCCTTTCACAAGATGATCAGGAGCTTTTCTTCGCATCTGACATGGCAGGTGGTTACGGAGGGAAAGACATCTGGATGTGCCATTTTGATAAGAAAACAAAAGAATGGGGTACACCGGTTAACCTTGGTCCTGATATTAATACCCCCGGAAACGAAGTATATCCTTACATGCACCAGGATGGAACCCTTTATTTCTCATCTGACGGGTACCCTGGCATGGGTGGTTTAGATATTTATAAAGCTGCCAAACTTGGAACTGATAAATGGGGTAAAGTTGAAAACATGCAATACCCTATTAATTCTGAAGCTGATGACTTTGGTATTATTTTTGAAGGAACTAAAGAAAGAGGTTATTTTACTTCTAACCGTTTAGGTGGTAAAGGAAGTGATGATATTTACTCATTTAACCTTCCTCCGCTACTGTTTGCTATTACCGGTACTGTACGCGATAAAAAGACGATGAAGCCTATTAGAAGCGCTACTGTAACCATGGTTGGTTCTGATGGTACTATTTCTGCATTAAAAACAGATACAGGTGGACACTACTTCTTTGCCGCGAAAGGCCCAACTGATCGTTATGTTAAAGCCAGCAGTTCTTATATACTTTCTGCCGATGGTACCGACCTTTTATACTTAGCCAGCACTGTAAAAGCTACTGTAAGTACTGTAAATGTTACTGAATCAAAAACCTGGGTTGAAGATTTTATTCTTGAAAAACCTGTTGGTGGTATGCGTTTCCCAAAAGTGGAATATGCTTTGGATAAAGCTGAGTTGACTGCAAATTCAAAGGATTCACTTAATTACCTGGTGAAGCTATTAAATGATAACCCTACTATTACAATTCAGCTCGACGCACACACTGACCAGCAAGGTTCTGTAGGCCATAACAAGCCACTTTCACAAGCCCGTGCACAGGCTTGCGTAGAATATCTGATATCTCAGGGTATTGACTCAGCAAGGCTAAAGGCTAAAGGATGGTGGTTCTCTGTGCCTCTTATCAGCACTGCTGCTATAGCAAAAATGAAAACCAAGGAAGAAAAGGATGCCGCTTATCAGACTAACCGTCGTACAGAGTTCAGGGTATTAAGTTTCACTTATGTACCTAAAGGACATGTAATGACCCATATGGATAGCTTGAAGATGGAAGCTGTTAAGGCTGCTAAGATATCTGGTCAGGGTGAAGAGCACCATGATTCTACAGAAGTTCAACAGCAACAACCGGCTCCTCATGGGCCGAATAATAATACTCCTAACCAGCCACATGGACCAATGGTTCCGCAAGGCAACGAAGGAACTATTTACAAGAAAAACTAATAGGTAGTTTTAATATCAATAAAAAAGCCCGAACATAAGTTCGGGCTTTTTTATTTTACCCCATACCCCTAAAGGGTTTTGATATTATTTTAAAAATACTTTATCAGGCTTTGTCTTTAAAGCCCCTTTAGGGGTTTGGGGCTTACGAACACTATGGATGTTCATTGTGGAAATCTTTATTCAATAGCCTGAACTATAAGTACTATTTTTGCAGCACAAAATGGCAGATAATACCATATATGGTCAGCGCGGCGTTTCATCTTCAAAAGAAGATGTGCACAAAGCCATAGCCAAAATAGATAAAGGCCTCTTTCCGAAAGCATTTTGTAAAATAGTTCCCGATTATCTTGCCAGCGACCCTGAATATTGTGTTATAATGCATGCCGATGGTGCCGGTACCAAATCATCTTTAGCATATTTGTATTGGAAAGAAACGGGCGATATGTCGGTATGGAAAGGCATTTCGCAAGATGCCATAGTAATGAATACCGATGATTTGCTTTGTGCAGGTGCTACCGATAACATGTTGCTTTCATCTACTATTGGCAGAAATAAAAATTTAATTAATGGCGATATTATTGGTGCATTGATAAATGGCACTGAAGATTTTCTGGCTATGCTGCGCAAACACAATATTAATATAATATCTACCGGTGGAGAAACTGCTGACGTGGGTGATCTGGTAAGGACAATTATTGTTGACTCTACCCTTGTTTGCCGCATGAGGCGCAGTAATGTAGTGAGTGCCGATAAAATACGTGATGGAGATGTGATTGTCGGCTTTGCTTCTTTTGGCCAGGCTACATACGAAGAAACCTATAATAGCGGCATGGGCAGCAATGGCCTTACTTCTGCCCGCCACGATACACTCGACCATAGTTATGCTGCCCAGTATAAAGAATCATACGATCCGGCATTGCCTGGCTATTTAGTGTATTGTGGCAAAAAGAAGCTCACAGAGAAAGTAATGGTTGAGTGGCGTGATAAAAAGTATAATACCGATATCGGAAAGTTATTACTCTCCCCTACCCGTACATATTTCCCACTAATGCAGGAGATTTACAGAAGTTATCGTCCGCATATACATGCAGCCATACATTGCTCTGGTGGTGGACAAACCAAGGTGTTGCATTTTATAAATGACTTGCACATTATAAAAGATAATCTTTTCGATACTCCTCCGGTATTCAATATAATACAGCAAAACTCGGGCACTAACTGGGAAGAGATGTATAAGGTATTTAATATGGGCCATCGCATGGAACTTTACGTGCCTGCCGAAGCTGCACAGCATATTATTGCTGTTGCCGCTAAATACAATATAGATGCCCAGGTTATTGGCCGTGTTGAAAAACATGGTGGTAAAAAACTTACCATTTCAGGTAAGCATGGGGTGTTTGAGTATGCCTGATTAATTTACATATCCAATCGGTTTTTCATATATTTGTAAGAAATAACCACTTCATGAAAAAATATTCAACTTGTTTCCTTATTACCTTAAGTTTTTGTATTACGGCATATTCGCAACAAAATTCAGGTGTAATTAACTGGACTGCCAAGAAACCATTTGAACAATATGGTTTTATTGAAAATAAAGGGCAGTTTTCCCAAAATGTGATTAATGAAGTACAAAAGCCTATCCTTTATTACACTGAAAAAGGCAGAGTAAAGCTCTATTTTACTACATCATCACTGGTATTTACTTATGATAGCTTAGTTACAGATAATGATTACAAAGACAACAAAGAGACCGATCGGCCAAATGTGAAGCTTGTTCCATATAGTTTTAATATAAGCTGGGAAGGTGCTAATGCCAACCCGCAAGTTGAAGTGCATAATCAACTCGATAACTACTATACATTTTCAAACCCCAATGATAAATTGGGCCGAAGCGGTATTAAAGCCAATGCCTGGAGTCAGCTTATATACCATAATCTTTATAAAGGTATTGATGTTATGTTTTACTTTCCTGATAAGGGTGGAATTGAATATGATGTAATTGTGCAGCCCGGCGCGGATCTTTCAGTATTTAAAATGAAGTACAATGGCGCAATAGTAAAACTAAGTGATGAAAATATAACAATCGTTTCTCCATTTGCCACTTTTAATGTTAACAAACCACTGGCAATTAATCCCAATGTGAGTTCTGCATTTAAAGTAAGTGGTAACTGTGTCTCTATTAACGTGGGAAGCTATGATAAAAGCCAGTTGCTTATTATTGATCCCTGGACCACATCGACTGCATTTACAGGGAATAATAATGCATACGACCTTGGTTTTGATAATGCAGGGAATGTGTATGTATCTGGCGGGGGTGATGCCGGAGATTACCAGATATGTAAATACAATAATGCCGGTGTAATGCAATGGACATATAATGCACCGTTTTCTGATAGAATTGGTGGTTATTGTTATTATGGTGGCCTTACTGTTGATCGTCGCACAGGTACAGCTTATTTTTCTGAAGGAGCTGATGCAAGCGTTACAGGCTGCCAGATTGTTAAGGTAAATACAGTAGGCAGCCAAACAGGGTTCTTTAATGGCGATCCGAATTTAATGGAGATGTGGCGCATCGGTTTTGATTATTGCAATAATATTATAGTGATTGGTGGTGGTAACCCCAATAATAAAGTAGCACAAACTGCTGTTATTGATACCTCATTAACTTCGCTTTCAATTGTAAATGCCCTGGGTGCTACCGATTCATATCACGATATGGCATTACTCGCTTTAGATGGATTGGGTAATGCTTATATGGCAACAACAAATCCGGTAGGCGGCCTAACAACTGCGATATTTGATAATGTAATGCTAAAACTTTCTCTACCGTCCTTGAGCCCGGTTGCATACATCAGGCCTGACCGACATAGCTTTAAAGAAGTATCTTCCATGCCATACTACCCTAATGCCGGAAGTGGTTATTATGCTGGTAATGGATTTAACGGAATGGCAGTATACAAAAACATGCTGCTTACCTATGATGGTGGTCTTCTCAGAAAATGGAGGCCATCAAATGGAACGTATGTGGATAGTATTCCTGTATCAGGTACTTATTTTAATTGGGGTGGTATTGCTATTAATTGTTGGGGAGATATATACATAGGTAATGGTTCGACAGTGCAGGCATATGACTCCACGCTTGTATTAAAGTCAAGCATTTCGCTTACGGCGGCTATATATGACCTTAAACTAAACGGCGCAGGTTTATTGTTTGCATGCGGTAATGGCTTTGTTAGTGTAGTTAGCATACCAATAGCAAACTGCTTCGATAGTACTTGTAGTGCTATTGCTGGTATTGAACCCGTTTCCGATTTTAGTTCAATAACTATCTACCCTAACCCGAATACTGGAAAATTTACATTTATAGCAAAAGACCTTACGAGTAATGTTGTACTGAAAATATATGATGTACTAGGGCAAGAAGTTTACACAAGAACTCTAAACCAGGCACAGCAAGACTACAATATAGATTTAAGTAATCAACCTAAGGGGATTTATCTGTATAAGATTATTACTGAAAAAGAAGTGCCCATTTCTATTGGCAAGGTGGTTATTCAATAGCTGTTAACTTCCACCTCCATTTTCAGTTTATTCCCTTAAAAAAGCGTATCTTTGCAGGAATTTTTACGAAAATACAATGCTCGAGAAGTTAGAAGATATAGTAAATCGGTATAAGCAGTTAGAACAACAACTATCTGAACCTGAGACTTTTTCAGACAACAAGCTTTATGCCAAGTTAAATAAAGAATATAAGGGCTTGACTAAAATATGTACTGCCATTAGTGAGTATAGGAATATAATGGGAAATATTCAATCGTCGAAGGATATATTATTTAAAGAAAAAGACGAGGAATTGAAGGATATGGCAAGGGCTGAACTGGAAGAACTTACCTTGCAACAGGTAAAAATGGAAGAGGAATTAAAGATAATGCTTACTCCTAAAGACCCGGAAGATGCTAAGGATTGTATTGTTGAAATACGCGCCGGAACAGGAGGCGATGAGGCCTCATTATTTGCAGGCGACCTTTTTCGTATGTATGCCCACTATTGTGAAACAAGAAAATGGAAGCTTGAAATGGTAGGTTTTTCAGAAGGTACTTCGGGCGGATATAAGGAAATAATATTTGAAGTTAAAGGCGACGGAGTATATGGCGTATTGAAATATGAAGCCGGGGTACACCGTGTGCAAAGGGTACCAAATACCGAAACACAAGGCAGGGTACATACATCTGCTGCTACAGTAATTGTTATGCCCGAAGCTGATGAATTAGATATTGAAGTAAAAGAATCAGATATACGTAAAGATACATTTTGCGCGGGTGGCCACGGTGGACAGTCTGTAAATACTACCTACTCTGCTGTAAGGCTTACCCACGTGCCAACAGGTATTATAGCCCAATGTCAGGATGAGCGCTCGCAGATCAAGAATTACGAAAAGGCATTATCGGTATTACGTACCCGTTTGTATGAAGTAGAATTAGAAAAGAGAAGAAGTTCAGATCTTGCAAAGCGTAAGAGCCTTGTATCGAGTGGCGACCGTTCTGCCAAGATACGTACTTACAATTTCCCTCAAAGCCGTATTACCGACCACCGTATAGGTTATACGGCACATAATTTGCAAACATTCCTCAATGGCGATATACAGGAGATATTAGATGCCCTGCAAGTGGCAGAAAATACAGAGCGCCTTAAAGAGGGTTATACCGCTGCTGTTTAATGAAGCGATTTTTAACCCGCACTCAACTTAGTGCCTTAATTCATCAAAAGAAGACCTTCCTTTGTGTAGGGCTTGATACGGATATTAATAAGCTTCCTTCCCATTTTCCTAAAACCCCTGCTTCGGTGGTTGAGTTTAATGAAAGTATAATTGAAGAGACGCATGATATATGTGTGTCATATAAGCTAAATCTGGCCTTTTATGAAGCTATGGGTACAGAGGGATGGGATGTATTAAGGAAAACCATAGATCTTTTACCTGAAAACAGTTTTGTAATTGCCGACGCCAAGCGTGGTGATATTGGTAATACTGCAGCTATGTATGCCGAGGCATTTTTTAAAGATTTAGATGTTGATGCAGTAACTCTTTCACCTTATATGGGTAAAGATTCTATTACTCCTTTTCTTGATTATAAAGGCAAGTGGAGTATTTTATTAGGTTTAACATCTAACGAAGGCTCTAAAGACTTCCAGATGCAGAAATTGCAGGATGGAAGTTATGTATACGAACAAGTACTTAAAACATCGTGTCAATGGGGTACTGCCGACAATACCATGTATGTTATTGGCGCTACACAGGCAGCATCGTTAAGCAGTATCCGCAAAATATTACCAGAACATTTCTTTTTAGTACCCGGCGTTGGTGCACAGGCAGGCGATATGGCTGAAGTAGTAAAAAATGGAGCCACTGACGAAGGCGGACTTCTTATAAACGCATCGCGCAGTATACTTTATGCAAGTAACGGGAAAGACTTTGCCACAAAGGCCCGCGAAGAAGCCCTGAGGCTGAAAAAACAAATGGAAACAGGGTTCTAGTTTTTTTGAGCAATGGCAAATAACAGGCATTTACATATTTCATCGAAAGAGAATAAGGACACTGGTTTTGGCACCAATGCCAATAACCAGGGTGGTCGTTCCGTAAACAAAGACGGAACAATGAACGTGCGCCGCGAAGGAGTTGATAGATTCACCAAGCTTAGCATATTCCAGGCCATGCTCACCATGCCTTTATGGAAATTCATTGTTGTTATTCTTGCTTTTTACTTTAGTATAAGCCTTGTATTTGCAGGAATATATTTTATTATTGGTTTAGATCAATTGCAAGGCATGATGGATGGTTCAATGTGGAATCATTTTAAAGAAGTATTTTATTTCAGTACACAAACATTTACTACGTTGGGCTATGGGCGTATTAATCCTGTTGGTGATGCAGCAAACATCATTTCATCGCTCGAGGCACTTACAGGTTTTCTGTCATTTGCTATTGCTACAGGTTTAATATACGGACGCTTTGCTAAGCCTGATTCATACCTTGTTTTTAGCGAAAATGCTTTGATAAGTCCTTTCCATGGGCATACAGCATTAATGTTCCGCCTTGTACAGTATAAAGAGAAGCATGCACTTACGGATGTTGAAATTGTAATAACCCTTGGTATGACTGTTAATGAAGATGGTAAGCAGGTATATAAGTTTTATAGACTTGATTTGGAGCGCAGCAAAATTGACAGCCTTGCCATGAACTGGACCATTGTTCACCCCATTGATGAAAAAAGCCCTTTGCACGGATTTACTGAAGATGATATGAAGAATTCAGATATTGAACTTTATGTGCTTGTACGTGGTTTTGATGAGATATTCTCAAGTACTGTACAAAAACGTACTTCTTACACATATAACGAAATACTGTTTCATAAGAAATTTGTACCCATGTATCACGATAGTGAAGATGGCAGAACAACTATACTCGAACTCCACAAATTGAACGATTTTGTAGATGTTAGCATTAAAAAAATCAATTAGAACGAGTACCCTATTTTAGTACCAAACAAGAACTGAGGGAATGATTCATTTACCGTTTGCGGAACATAAGTAGGTACATACCCCCCGGTAACATTATTATATACCTGTTCCGACTGGTAATAGCTTAGAGTAGCATTTCTGAATCCAATGCCGATATATGTATCATAGGTAAAGTCCGAATACCTTGATTCATATTGAAAGCCGATCTTAAATTGCCCGTCTAAAAAATTATAGCCGGGAACAAGTGTTCCGTATTGATTAATATTAGGCGAGTTAGGGAATGAATACTGCCTGTAGCTAAGGGCGGCGCCTACATAAAAACCTTCAAAATTATCGAAGCCACTAATGTAATATCGCAGCCCACCTTCTGCTGCAAGGTTTACACCCGGAGTTCCATCGTTTTCCCAGTATGAGCCTGAGTTGCCGTTACCATTGTTATTTATACCTTTAAAAAATTCAAAAACAAAATCGCGGTAAGTAAGCCCTAGCCCCACTTCACCGGTCAAGTTTTTCTTTATTAAAAATTCATAATTCATTAAAAACACCCCTCTGCCAAGCAAAAAGTAATTCCATTTTATACAGTTATGTTCAAGTGCTGCAATTGAATCTCCTTTAGTAACAGGTTTTGGGCTGCTATTATCAGATTTAAAAACGGTAACTTTTGTAGTCATTCCATTTTGAGCCCATGCCATTTCGCTTGTAATTAATAACAAAAGGAGGAAAAACTTTTTCATAAGTAGTGTTTTATAAAAATGTTATATTTGCGTGGTAAACATTAACCGCTCAAATATACAAAATACCATTAAATCACAATTATTATGAGGAAAATCTCCATTGCATTAAGCTTGCTTTTACTGGTTGCAACATCAGTTATTGCCCAAAATGTAAATATTTACTGGGGTAAACTAAATAACGAAGATCGCTCTGCTTCCACGACATTAATTGGTAAAAGAGGGGGCTTCTTATTTGCGGTTAAAGAATCGGGAAGAAATACAAGTATTTTAAAATATGGTATGAATGATTTGCAGGTAACTGCCGAAAATACAATTATGGGCAAGTTACCAAAGGGTATGACCGGGAAAACTATCTCGTCTGATTATAATTTTCATAGTATACTGCCTATGAAACAAAGTATGTATATTACCGTTACTGGCTATGACAGGAAAATAAAAGAAAATTCCCTGTATATCCAGCCAATTGATGATGGCGGCCGGCTCACTGGAAGCCTGAGCAAACTGGAAAGCATTGATGCTAAAAGTAAATATAACAGAGGCTCATTTCAAGTTATTATGTCTGACGATTCGACTAAATTTTTATTAGTAGATGCTCCTCCTTATGATAAGTATGCTGGTGAAAAATATACCTTCAGTATTTATGACGGAAACCTTAGCCAGTTGAAAAAATTGCAGGTTGAATTGCCTTTTAAAGATAAATCTTTCGATTTGAATGACATTACCTTCTCTAATGACGGCAATATATATATGATGGCAAAAATATTAATAGACAGGAAAGAAAAAGTAAAAGGCGAAGCAACTTATTATTATGAGTTAATATCGGTTAATACTGCCGGCGATGGCTCAGTTACTGAATATGAGATTAAGCTTCCGGGTAAATTTATCGACGGTATTTCTTTCAGCCCTGATGAAGACAAGGATATTGTTTGCGCCGGTTTATATGGCGACATGACAGGCACAGCTAAAGGCGATATAAGTGGGGTGTTTTTTATGCGCCTTAATAAAACATCTAAACAAGTTGATGCTACCGGTATGAAAGCACTCGATAAAGACTTTATTGCTGACCTGACATCAGAAAGAAAAGCTAATAAAGGTAAGGGTATTTCAAATGATTTTAAGTTAAAGAACTTTATAAGGAGAAGCGATGGTGGTTCTATATTACTTGCAGAATACAGTTACGATTATGTTGTAACATATACCACTACCGATTCTCATGGTATGACTACTACGCGCACAGATTACCACTATGTGCGTAATAACATTATTGCCATAAACATTAACCCTGATGGTTCAATTAAGTGGACTGCCGATATTCCTAAATATCAGCATACTGTTAATGACGGAGGTAAATACCTTTCGTATGCGCTTGCTACTAAGGGCGATAAGATATTCATCGTTTACAACGAAGCTTCTGAAAATATGGACCCGCAAAGAATAAAAGATGGCAAGAAACCAAGGGTTATGGGAAGCCCTCAAAATTCTACTGCTGTTATGGTTGAATTAAGCGAAGATGGCCAGTTTGATAAGAAAGCTTTGTTCAACAGCAAGGATAATAAGGTGGCTCTTTTACCGGAACACTACTTAAAGATAAGCGAAAATGAAGTTATTATTCCTGCATATAATGGCGGGGTACAATGCTGCATTATTTCATTTAAGTCTGCCACCTCAAAATTGGCAAGGTTCGAGTTTAAATAGACTTGCCTCATAATACTGAACTGGTTTTAAATACCGGGAAGAACAAATTCAATGAATAATTGAACTAATCTCTTCCCGGTATTTTTTTTTAAGCTTCCCTGACTCTATTTCATTATGCTCATCAGCCAATATGGCGCTTAGTCGCTTACCACCTGCATGAAACTTTTTAAATGGCAATAAACCCGATATAACACCGGTTACGTAATAACTTGTATAGAAGTTATAGCCTGCAAAGAACAGGAAGCCGCCATTCAACACAAACGAAGTAAAACCTTTAAACGGGTATCCTGCATAGGTTTCTCCTAAGCCTGGTAATATAGCCGACATGCGCCTGCATTTTTCGGGATTCTTGTAATTATAGCTTACAGGTAAATTCTTTATCTCGCTTATTTTTGCCGTATCCCCTTTATTGCAAGCCTTTATCATTTCGCTTTTACAACTTTCCCATTTCTCAATTTCATTCATCGAGTATAACCGCATCGTTAAATATTCATCGTAATGATTGGCAATAGCTCCGCTGTCCAATACTATTTCACTACACGAAATATATTCATCTGCCAGGAAATAATTGAGCATCTTTTCATAGCTCATTTCCGTATGCTGTTTCGTGCCTGCACAAAACTTCTCGGCACGGTAAAGCTCATTTATAGCATTATCATATAAGCCCGCATTTCTATTAAGCCTTGCTTTGTCCAACAAAGTATAAAAGCGCACCGAATCGCTTTGCGCCTGCCAGTATATCATTTCCTGGTGCAATAGTTTTACTGAAAGCGAGTCCGATACCTGCGACTCACTTTGCAGTGCTGCTAATGCCAGTATTATAGTAATTAAATATCTCATAATCTATTTGCTTCAAATGATCGCGTTTTTGTTTTTTTGCCAATACTATACTACCCCATATATTTCCTCCGTAAAACAGGCCAAACAAACTACCGGTAATAATAAAACGGGCGCTTTTATACCCCGCCCTGTAATACGATTCTGCTGCCTGTGCTCCCAGCGCCACATTTTCAATAAATGCCGATAAGGCCTCTTCTTTATAACCCAGGTATAATTTGCCCATACCTGGAATTAGCGCCGAATAAAACCCTGCCAGGAAACCGGAATAATGCGGAGGATGCTCATACCTTATTTTAATATCGCGCATGAAAGGCGACAGAGAAGATGTATTGGTATCCTGCATGGTGGGTTTTCGTTCAAGTATTTTTACCGATAAGGCAGCATCATTATAACATACAGGTAGCTGCTGCCCGGTGTAGTTATCAAGAAAACTATTCGTACGATCATATTTTTTGTCAAGTATTAGAAGCGATAGGTATGTATTGGATGTGGGTACTGAGAACGGAGGCTTTGGAGATACTTTATTCAGGTTACTGGTTGACGAATCGGTAATGCCAAGTTTGGCATATGCCAGCGATATGTTAAGGAACAGGCTGTCAGCAATTGTCCTGTCACCACTATACATTTTTTGCATTTGCCTGTTAAATGCAATTTGTTCGGGCAAAAGATTTTCTGCTACCAGATGTTTGTAAAAGCCCGCGGTATCAAACGATGTGCTTTGTGAAAAACAGGCAAAAGAAACAAATATGAGGATAACGCTAATCCTTAATTTTATACATCCCCGGTTCATCTATTACTTTTCCGCTTTGGTGGTCAATTAAATAATACTTGGTTTCGGGCTGGGCCTCGCCATTACAACGTGTAAGGCGGTCAGCAGTAAGGAACAGGCCTTTTATAAAACCCAGTTGCCCAATAGATTGTAGACCAAAATTAGAACAGGAAGGCTCAAACTCACATACTGCCGATACCTGCTCCGAAACAAATTTCTGGTACAGGTAAAGCGGCACAAACAAAATCATTTTTACAGGATTAAATGATACCCGCATGTGTATCACTCTTTTTTGAGGTGCATTCTTTGTCTTTTCATTTTCAATATGAGTCTTGATAAGAGACATATCGGGTGCCTGCTTTTGTGCCTGTAATAGCTGCACAAAAAACAGACAAAAAAGTAATGGCAATATTGTTTTTATAAATGAGTAGTCCGACATTGATTACTAATTGGAATGACTAAGATACGGAAATGATCGGCAGAAATGTTGTTTCTACCCTTCGAATGTAAATGAAAGCAAAAACACCTTCGAACGAAGTGTTTGAATGGATTGTGTGTAGATTGATTCGTCGGGTACCAAAAGGTTTCGGACACCCTGTGATATCTTCATTTCAATGCCAAACTTAAAGTAAGGAAGAAAGAACTGTACGCCTACCCCTGCTTCGTATGAATAATCATTTCGAATAAGCCTGACTGTTGCATTTATTCCTGCCAGTTGCTGGTTGACATTACTTTGTGAGGCAAGGTCGGTAGTGTATTTTACTCCGGTAAGTATATAAGCCTGGAAATTATTTAAGCGTTTCGATATGAGTTTTATGTCTACCGGGAAATCGAGGAATGTAGATATTACTTTTTTTACCGAAGTAAATGTATCAACAGGCCCTGCAAAAGAATAGGCCAAATCACGTTCTGCAAAGGCAAGATCAGGTACAAAACGGAGTTTTAAATATGTGCCTATTTTAAGTTCACTTACTATACCTAAGTTAAAGCCCGATTGGGGCTGGGAGTTTATTGCTTTAAGCGTACCATCGAAATGATGGCCCAGGTCTGGTATATTTTGAATAACAAAGTTAGTGGAGTTTATACCTATAATAAACCCGAAATGGATGCGGGTATGATCGTAGGCAGGCAGGTTCATGGTTTGAGCCTGCATTTGGCTGCTTTTTAATAAACCCAGAACGATTAGTATGATGTGGAACCCCTTTCTTAACGATAAGTGCATGGGCATATAACGTGACGCGCAGTGATTTATTTCGCGGGCAGATAAGTAAACCTTATTAAAAATGGATATGACATAAAAAAATCCCGCAGAATTGCGGGATTTTAATTTTTCGTGGTAGCTACCGGGTTCGAACCGATTATTATCTGCTTTTTATTACTGAACTAATATTTTCCGTGTAGCTAAATAGTTGTGCTTGCCGTCAAGGGCCTTAATAAAGTACATACCCGATGCAAGCTCTGCATTAAATAAATATTTCTGGTCATAACACTGCGCTTCTGCAACTTTTTTGCCTACCATATCATATACCTCTATGAAATGAATTCCGGGTTCATTAAAATAAATGGTAGTATGGGTTCGGAAAGGGTCAGGGTAAACGGACATTAGTTCACCACTAACCGAATCGTGAATATTGTTTAACGAAGTAGGAATGCTTCCCAACTGAACAGGTATCAGGCCATTTACGGGATAAGCACCGTTCGTTACATTAAAGCCAATCTTGCCACTGCAATACCCTGTTTGCGGATTAAATTCAAATACTACTCCATATCCGCTTCCACCTTCGTATGTTACCCCAATCAAATCTCCGTTTGTAGGTATTTCAAGCAGGTTGCCCTCTGGCCAAGAGCCATTGCCTCCGCTAAAATCAAAAACATCTTTCAGATAATGGTTAACAGGGTTGAATGAAAACAAGTTTCCGTCATGATGAATCCCTCCAACTGCAGCGCCTCCGTATAGCAACCCATTGGGAGGGTAGTACATTAACCCCTGGTTGTAAAATGAAGGGCCGCCGGTAGACGAGGAATAGCCATTTATTATCGCCAAAGGCGCGGTGTATTTATTAGTAGAAGGATTGAAAGAAAAGATATAGCCGTTCTCGTCATATCGTTCACTTACTCCATATAACAGGCCATTTGCACTGTCATAGGCCAGGTTAGGCGTTACGGCTCCATCAACAATTCTGTAGCATATTGAATCTTTGCCTGTAGCGGGGTTAAATTTAAATATGTAATCTGTATCATTTCCAGATGCTGAAACTCCGTAAAATATTCCTTTAACCATCGTCAGCCTGTCTGTGCCAATGCTTCCTGAATCGATATGGAACCCTTTAATTTTGTTTGTGCCGGGGGTATACCTGAATATGGAATCGAATCCGGGAACATAAATATTGCCATCTGTTGAATCGTAAATAGGAGTCCCATACATGTTATACCCCACAACAGCAGTGGTTTTGGTAATAGTATTATAATCAAACAACACCGGCGGAGTACGGCTGGCTACCACACCCTGAATTGTAAAATAAACATGTTTGTTTAATGGATCGTAGGCAGGAGTTCCGATAGCTGCATCGGTACCCGAAGTGTTATTCCAAAGAACAGTTTCAGTATTCGTACCCAAATCATAACTATACATAGCGCCCCATAAATCGCCGCCTCCGCTCTCGGCAGTGCCGTACAATAAATAGTCGGGCAATGCACCCGGCGGGAATTTTACGAAAATAAATGTGGTGTCGGAATATGTGCAGCCATTACTGTTTGTATAAGTATATACTATATAATGCGGCCCGGGTTTTGTAGTGGAGGCATTGAAATTATTACCTGAAACACCTTCACCTGTAAATACTCCGCCAACCGGTGTGCCATGTAAAGAATCGGTGGTAGAATTAAATGCAACGCTGTCTGATTGGGCGCTGATTGTTAAAACAGGCAATGCATGTACTATAATAGTGAAAGTGCTGTCTCTTTCATACGCTCCTTTATACACTGCAACTGAATATGTAGTTGTTACAGTGGGGCCAAGTTTTACAGAAGTTGCATTGCTTCCTGTGCTCCAATGATATGATGTTCCTCCTGTTACATTCATTACTGCTGTATCACGTATACATATTTGCCCGGGCCCCGACAATGCTAAAGGCAATACTTCACTGCCTGCATTTACAAAAAGCAGGTTACCGCGCGGATAAGTACCTGTTCCACCCGTTAATGTTGTAAGCAGGCTGTCTGCATCCTCAATTGGGTTGTAACAATTTATTGTGCCATATTCGGTACCGGTTAGGGTATTCACAAAATATAATTTTCCATCGGGTGCCAATGTAAGGTCTCCTTCCGGATCTTCACCTAAACTGCTGCCATTAAGAATGGCTTTCACACTATCCTTGTTTGTTATGGGGTTAAAACTATACAAGGTGCCTGAGTAGCCAGGCCCGGTAGTGCAAAGACCATAACAAACTCCCATCAGCGAATCATACATTAATCTTCCATATGGGGCATATCCATTAGAATTGGCGCTTGTACAATTATAAATTACAGTGTCTTTACCTGTGGCCGGGTCGTACATATATATAACGCCTTGATTTGTGGTTCCTCCGATGGCAGTTGCACCATATATTTTTTTGTTAGCAGGGAAAACCATTAAGCTTCCCAGCGGCAGAGAGCCATTCGTTTTATTAAAGTTTATCAGTACGTTTTCCTGGTTAGTAGCGGTATTGAAACTGAACATAGTTCCGTAATTTGATGTGCCGCCACTATCGGTTGTTCCATAATAAAGGCCGGTATAGGTATCATACATTAATGTCCGTTGCGGGTGTTCCCCATCTGTTCCGTTAAAGCTGAAACAAGTACTGTCCTTGCCTGTGGCAGGGTTGAAACTGAATATTACTCCATCGTTACTTGCTCCCCCGGTTGAGGTTAAGCCATACATTAACCCGCTGTAAGTGTTGTATACCAATCCGCCCTTTGGTTTAGCGCCATTTGTTCCGGAAAAACTAAACAGAACAGAATCTTTTTGCGTTGCAGGATTGAAAGCAAACATTACCCCTAGGTTTGATTTGCCTCCGTATTCTGTCATACCATATAGCCATCCGTTTGCCGGGTTAATAGTCAGTTCACCATGATAAGGGTATTTTCCATCGGTACCCGCGAAACTATGAATCACCGAATCTTTCCCGGTTGAAATAGTGTATTTGAATATTATGCCATCGTTATTCGTCCCACCCATTTCTGTAGTGCCATATAATACATCGAAAGGAGTTATAGCAGGAGCCGGTGTGACATATATGTACATTGAATCTGAATTCTGGCAACCAAAACCCGTATTGTAAGTGTATACAATAGTATGTATACCTGTACCTGCAACATAGCCGTAAAAATTATTGCCATTAACACCTTTGCCGCTGAATACACCACCTGCCGGGTTTGCTGAAAGAACATCGGCCAGTGAATATGGACTTACGGTATCATACTGCGCACTAATATGCAGCGCAGGTATTGGGTTAACTACAATGTGCACAGTATCGGTATCATTAGGGCAGCCATACGCGCTTTTTGCAATTACCCAATAAGGCGAAGCTATAGTTGGTGAAACATTTACAGATGTTGTTGTGTCACCATTGCTCCACTGGTAATAAGTACCTAATGAATTTACCGATAATGTAGTTGAACCGCCAAGGCATATAGTGTCAAACCCGGAGATAACAGCGCTTAATGGTTTATTAATTGTTATAGTTACACTATCTTTTGAAATACAACCCCCTTTAGCAGTTACAGTTAATGTATATGTAGTTGCAGAAACCGGAGAGGCAACAGGGTTTGAACAGGTTATACAGGTTAAGGCGGTTGCCGGTGCCCAGTTGTATAAGCTATCAGTGCTCGCGCTGAGCTGAACACCACCTGAACACAAATTTGCACTGGCAGGGCTTATAATAGAGCCTCTTTTTACATTTATTGTTATGGAAGTGTCTTTTACATAAATCCCTTTCTTTATTTGTACTGAATATGTTGTTTGTTTGGCCGGGCTCACCACAATACTTGCCGTAGTTGCACCGGTATTCCATAAATAAGATGTTCCGCCCAAGGCTGTAAGGGTTGAAGAACCGCAAGGGTAAACAGTATCGTTGCTGGCCGCAATTGATACTTTTAAGTTGTTGCGGTTTACTACAATTAAATCTCCCGTTGGGCTTGCTCCGTCGGTTCCACCTTTAAAAATATGCAATACAGTATCTTTATTGGTTACCGGGTTAAATCGTATTAAACCACCGCTACCTCCGGCACCCGCATATACTAAGCCATACAGCAGGTGATCGTTCGGGTTATAAACCAGTTCGCCATAGGGGTTTTCGCCAATGGTGCTTACTCCGTTGAAAGCTACCATTACTGAGTCATTACCTGTATACGGGTTATAGCGATAGATAACACCAACACTGTTAGGTCCGCCATTATACGTCATGCCATAAAGCATTTTGTTATAAGGGTCGAGCATTAAGGTACCATATGGATAAGAGCCATTACTGGTGGCAGTAACACTGGCATTGAAATTAATAACTATACTATCCTTTCCGGTAACAGGGTTGTAACTGAACATAGTTCCATAATAATTGGCACCACCACCATAGGTTGTACCATAAATAAGGCCATTGAACTTATCATATATAACCGATGTACTAAAAGGATTTTGTCCGTTAGCTCCGGTAAAATTTTTAATCACACTGTCTTTTCCGGTAACAGGGTTTATACTGTAAAATGTTCCATAACCACCTGAACCGCCACCTTCGGTAAGCCCATATATTAATCCGTTAACCGAATCAAATAAAGGCGCCCCGTATTCCGGAGCGGAACCGCTGGCGTTGGTGTAGTTATAAATAATACTATCATTATTATTGTTTGGGTTCAGTTTGAAGAAAACGCCGTCACTACCCGAACCACCCGAGTGCGTGTCGCCGTAAAGCATACCATTTACAGGATCGTATGTAAGGGTACCGTAAGGATAAGAGCCACTGGTACCCGGGCTGAATTTTGTTATTACCTTTTCAGTTCCGGTTGAAAGATCGTAGCTAAATAAAACGCCATAGCCGCTTCCACCACTTTCAGTCATACCATATAATAAGCCATTCACAGGATCTAATACTACACTGCCCCTGGGTGAATTTCCTGTTGCAGAACTGGTTCCGCTGGCAAAGCTTAGTAAAGTACTATCCTTATTAGTGGTAAGGTTATAGCTAAATAAAACACCTGCGTTGCTTGAACCGCCCATATAGGTCATGCCATAAAGCATATATTGTTGGGCTATGGCATTTGAAATAAAAAAAGAGAACAAACTAAAAAGAAGTAGTGATTTTTTCATTTGTGGTGGATGAATGTACTATTTCAAAGTATGCATACGATTAATTAATTATTTTAAAAATAAGAAAAAAATAAGAGGTATTCTCTATTTTTTGCATATAAATTTTAAAGTATGCAAATGAAATAAATAAGGGCTTCAGTCAAATCGCTGAAACCCTTATTCATATTCTGTGGGAGCTACCGGGTTCGAACCGATGACCCTCTGCTTGTAAGGCAGATGCTCTAAACCAGCTGAGCTAAGCTCCCAAAATTGAGAGTGCAAATATAATATTTCTGCTTATACGCCAACTTTTTGTTTGAAAAAACATTTTGCCTCATCAAATAGCCTATTGGCAGAGGTTGTACAGGACTAAAAGATGCTTTTACTTAACTACAAGCTTCGATTTGTAGATTTCATTACCCTTTTGCAACACAATCATATAAACACCCTCAGCAAATCCATCCAAGTCTATTGAATGCGTATTATTTCCTGCAATAGCCGTAGCGTTCTCCTGTTTTACTACTCTTCCGTAAATATCTGTTAACGAAACCATGTAATTACCACCGTCATTCAACTTAAATGTAATGTCAACTTGTTTACTGGCAGGGTTTGGATAGGCATGAATAAAGTCTGATGTTGCCATTTCATCTATCCCGGTTGTGCATGATTTATATACAAAAGCTACAGAATCGGAACTAATGCCATTGGCGCTAACGTATAACCAATAAGTACCGTTGGGTACATTACCCGGTACTGTAAATTCTGCAGTATCGGGCATACTTCCGGTTTGTACCGCGGTGCTATTCCAGTTAAAGGTACGGGCATAGTATATTTTATTACCCAACCTTAGCCTGATTATGGGGTAATTGGTAAACATTTGCCAGTCATCGCCATAATCTGCCCCCTGAGATATGCCATTGAATAATGTACCTGTAATAGTATATACACAATTCTTCTGTGTAACATTTGTAATAGTCGGCTTACCTGCTGCAAGTGGCTTGCCGCTTGGAGTATATATATAGTAATATGGCGAATACTGGTCAGAATAAAGTACTGTTCCGTCAGGCAAGTCGAGCATATTTGTAAAGAAACATGGCTCGCTTACTGTATCTCCTCCAGTTGGAGCACTTATCTGGGTGAACGAATTGGTGGTATAGTCAAATTCAAAATATGCTGTTGGAGAGGGAAAATATCCCCTTACAGAATCAGGTGTTGGGGATGCTGTGCATAGTATTTTTCCATTGATCATCATAGCACCAGGTGCATCCGCAGCTCCGTAATGATTTGGAATATCAGGTCCTTTTGTCCATGTTCCCGGTGCAACAGTCCCCGAAGGTGTATAATATGCTGTATGCCCTGTTGCTCCCATAATAAATCCGCGCCCATCTGGCAATAATAAAAATGGCCCTGATTCATAAGCATAGTTATCATAAATAGAATCTGGAGTATTGGCATCTTTTACCCACTTATTTAAAGATGGTATATATCTTTCAGATGTAAGCGTACTTGGGCCTCCGTCATCAACAAATAAAATACTGTTGTCTTTTAGCTTAAGCCACGATGACTCGGCATGGTAACCATGACATACAGAAACTGCTCCCCATTTATTGGCTACCGGGTCATAAATAATAGTACTGTCGTCATAATAAGCAACCCCTAAAACTGCTTCCAGTACTTTACCATCTGGCAATATTTCCGAATTTGCATCACCCAGGTATTGTCCTTCATTTGGAGCCATTGTCCAGGTATCTGTTATTGGATCATAAACTTCAGCAGAACTACCCCCGGTACCATATTCTCCACCGGCAACAAAAACACGGCCATCTTTAAGTACTTCCGAAGAAAAATAAAGCCTTGAATCGTTCATTGGTGCTATTTGCGACCATGTGCCATTTATGTAACTACCATTTGAATCAGGGGTCAGCTTATCCCAAACAATTCCATAGCCATCAATACCTCCGGTATGTGTTTTTGATATTACGGTGCCATCGCTAAGTAACAGCATTACACCAACATTCGAATCTGAGGGAGTATTATTAAGCGGTGTCCATGTGCCTTGTGCATTTATTTGCGAGCAGCAAATAATCAGGCCAAGCAATAATGCCAGTCGGGTAGAATTTATTCCACATAGTAGTTTTTTGTTCATCTAAATATATTTAGGAGCACTGATACAATAATTCAAATATAATATTTCGGGCATGCAAACACAATTGCGTCTCCATGTATTGCGTAGAGTGTTTAAGATAGTTTATCCATCAGCACAATGGGTATAAGTGTGGCAACCAAGCCCAGTAATACACTGCCAAATATATAAGTAAAGAATTGTACAGTATGCCCGTCACGCATAAGCGATATACCTTGATAAGAAAAAGCTGAGAATGTAGTATAACCACCACAAATACCTGTTGTCAGGAAACCGCGCCATTCGGGTGATATATTAAACTTGCCCGAAAGAGCATATATGAGGCCAATGGCAAAGCAGCCGGTAACGTTTACAAGTAATGTACCATAAGGGAACGTATTTGGTACAAAACGGGCTTCAGTAATATTAGTGATAAGGTAGCGTAAAATACTGCCTATGGCTCCTCCTAATCCTATTAATGTAATAGACTTTAACATATCAATAAGTTTTTAAGGTAGGAGTTATTAGTCGCGCAACGTGCGGGACGGTTAAGGGCAAACCCCATTGCCACCGGGCACAAAGATAATAAATCTATTTTACTCTATAACGATGGCCCGGGATGACGCAACGATTCGATCCACTCGTCTACAGTTTTCTGAAACACCTCGGGGTACAAATTATTGTTAAATCCTTTGCTTGAGAATACTTTCGTGAGAGAATCTTTCAAAATAAATTTCTTTTGCTGTACCCACATCGCAATTTCCAATGCTTCGAAACGCATAGCAAGATATTCCTGTTCTGTTTGCCCCGGTGTTGGAATGAACAAAGCCCGCTTCCCTCCTATTGTGGCTAGGTCCATTATGGTTGAATAACCAGGGCGGCTTATAATGGCTTTGCTGCAAAGTATCTTTTCATATAACGATGTATCATTTAAATGCGGCACCACATCAACATTGGTGTGAGGGCTTTCAACGCCTTTATTACCAGGTAATCCCTGTACTATAAGGGCTTTTATATAAGGCAAATTACCCAATTGATTTATTACGTTCTTCTCTAATATTTTACGTTGTGGCTCAGGCCCGGAAAGCAAAACAAGGAGGTCATACTTCATGTCCTTGGCTCCATTTGCCGCACTGAATCTTGATAGTGGGCCTATGTAAGTTGCAGCTATGCCTTCAGGCAACGGGTGCGAAAGGTTACCTGATAAATTATCTTCTCCTTCGTTATCGGGTATCCAGCACGCGTTAAACTTGGTTACAAACTCCATTACTTTATCGCTGAACCTGCGGCTGCCAGCACTGGCTTGTATATTTAGTTGGTGTGTAATAAGTACACATGGCACCAAATCAGAATATAAACCATAGCGGTTATCTGAAATAACCGCATCAATCTTTTTCTCTGCTATGATTTTTTGCAATTCCTTATGTTCTCTCTTAATAGCAGAAAACAGTTTAGGTATCTGTAATAATACCTTCATGCTGGCAGGCAGAAAGTATGAATACTTAACATTATATCCCTTTATTGTCACATGCTCTATACCCGGAAACTGCTCCAGCAAAAGCTTTTGCTGTGCACCATCTGAACCAATAACCACTTCAATGTTTTTTTCGCGCAAGTGCTTAATAATAGGTATGCACCTTGTTGCGTGGCCTAAGCCCCAATCGAGCGGGCTAACTAATACTCTCATTCAATCTCATTTATAAAACAACCACTTTCCTAATTCCTTGTAAGTAACTTTTTTGCCATACATTAGTAATCCTACTCTGTAAATACGTCCTGCAAGCCATACAGTACCAAGTATAGAGGCAATAAGTAAAATCATTGAAAGCGCTAATTCCCATACCGATATACCGAATGGTATACGAGCCATCATAGCAATTGGTGATGTAAGCGGGAAAATAGAGAACCAAAATGCCATGGAACTATGGGGATCGCGGACGATATTGAACATTACCAAATAAGATAAAATCAGCGGGGCCGTTACCGGCAGCATAAATTGCTGGCTGTCTGTTTCCTGATCAACGGCAGAACCTATAGCAGCAAACAATGCACTATACAACACATAGCCTGCTAAAAAATAAAACAAAAAGCAAGGCAGTATTAATAACCAATTAGTGTCGCTAAGATTTTTGTATATTCCCATAAAGCCCGTAACAAAAGCCGATTTTGGTGCAGTAACTTGACTCATTTGGGCAGTATTCGCATCCTGCGTTGGCATTCCCGTTTTCATAGTTTGCTGTGCATTGTAATTAGCCGGATTTGTAATTTGCGACTGAGCATATTTCGATTCAATACTAAATGCGAAGTAGCCCAGTATAAGCCATGCTACAAATTGGGTAAGTCCCACAAGCCCCACGCCAATAACTTTACCCATCATAAGCTGAAAAGGCTTAACTGATGAAATAATAACTTCTACAATGCGGCTTACCTTTTCTTCCATTACACCACGCATTACCTGTACCGAATAAAGGAATATGAAAAAATATATTAAAATAGAACAGCAAAATGCAAGTCCAAGATTATAATCGCTGTTGGTGGTTTTGTTATCTACTACATTCAGCACTCCAATAGTTGTGTTTATCTGCTTTATCATATTCTGGTCAAGGTTCAATGCTTTCATTTTCCCACTCATAATAATTGAGTTCATTTGAACCTCTATGTCTGAAATAACTTCTTCACCGGGGTCGGCTTTGGAGTGAAGCTCAATTTGCTTCACATCCTGAGTTGGTGGAATGTACATTACAGTAACCTTTGCAGAATCGGCAAATATTTTAAGCACCTGGTCTTTATTAAAATTGCAATAACCGAAATCGTAGTTTACAGTTGGGGTACTTGTTAGTACCGCACAAAAACTCTTGGTTTCATCTACCACCACTACATGATGGTTCTGGTTTTTAGAGTTTGAAAGCGCTGTTGGAATAAGCACTATCAAAGCACCAAGTATAGGTGTCAATAAAGTCATAACTATAAATGACTTTTTCTTTACCCTGGAAAGATATTCTCTTTTTATTATAAGTCCTATTTTGCTCATTGTGCAGATATTTTGTTTGTACCCTGTACTGCTGAGATGAAAATCTCACTCATAGATGGTAATATTTCTGAGAAGCCTGTAATCATACCCGCTGGCATAACGGTTTTTAGCAGATCATTCGACAATGAATCCTTGGGGATTTTTACTCTTGCCACATTGGCATTAGCATCTTCTGCAAGATTTATCAAATCATATTTCCCTGCAACGGCAGATTTGAAAGAGGATACATCGCCATTAAACTGCACTTCCCATATATGCGATTTGTACTTGTGTCGTAATTCATTTACAGGGCCTTCAAGCACCGCCTTAGCATTATTTATAAGCGTAATGTTATTACACATTTCTTCAACCGATGCCATATTATGCGTGGATAGTACTATAGTGGTACCCTGCTTACACATATTCAGCAATTCCGTTTTTATCAGTTCTACATTTATAGGATCGAATCCGCTAAAAGGCTCATCGAGTATAAGCAAGCGTGGCTGGTGTAACACAGTTACAATAAATTGAACTTTTTGCGCCATGCCTTTTGAAAGTTCTTCTACTTTCTTGTCCCACCAGGCGCCTATCTCAAATTTCTTAAACCACTCCCTTAGTTTTTGTTTGGCTTCGGCTTTTTTCATGCCTTTAAGCTGGGCTAAATAAAGTGCCTGCTCCCCTACTTTCATTTTCTTATACAAACCGCGTTCCTCCGGCAAATAACCAATCTGTTCGATATGTTTAGGAGCAAGCTTTTCGCCGCCAAAAGTTACTTCACCGCTATCGGGTGCAGTAATCTGGTTAATAATACGTATCATCGATGTTTTGCCGGCTCCATTGGGGCCAAGTAATCCATAAACTGTACCTTCCGGTACGTTTATACTTACATCGTTAAGGGCAGTGTGCTTATCGTAACGCTTTACAATATTTAATGCAGTAAGCAGATTGGTCATAGAGATATAAATGAGAAAACAATATTACTCAAATATCTCTTTTATGCGTTCAAAAAAACTTTTGTCTTTTTTGCCCGGTTTTGGTGCAAAGCTTTGCGACTTACGCAGGTTCTCAAACATCTTCTTTTCTTCCGATGAAAGGTTCTGCGGTGTCCACACATTTACATTTACCAATATATCTCCCTTACCATAATGATTAAGCCTTGGTAAGCCCTTACCTTTCAGGCGAAGAATAGTTCCGCTTTGTGTTCCCGCATCTATTTTAACTTTGGCTTTGCCATCTAATGTTGGCACTTCAATATTTGTTCCTAAAGCAGCATCAACCAGGTTAAGATAGTGATCGTAATATAGGTTCACGCCATTGCGTTTCAGGTGTTCGTCTTCAATTTCTTCGATAAGTATTATAAGGTCACCTGGTATTCCACCATGCGGCGCAGCATTGCCCTGCCCGTTTACCGAAAGCTGCATACCGTCTTCCACACCGGCAGGTATAGTTACCGGTATAACTTCTTCTCCATGTGTAATTCCCTGTCCATGACAGTTTTTACACTTATCAATAATTATTTTGCCTTCACCATGACATGTTGGGCATGGCGCTGTAGATTGTATTTGTCCTATAAAGGTACGTTGTACACGGGTAACATAGCCTGAGCCATGGCAGGTGTTACAGGTATTAAATCCTGAACCTTTGGCAGCGCCAGTTCCACGACATTCCTTGCACGATAATTGCTTGCTGACTTTTATCTTTTTTTCTACTCCGTGAGCTATTTCAGAAAGGGTAAGCTTAAGTTTAATACGCAGGTTGGTACCACGATTTACTTGTCGGCCACCTCCGCCTCCGCCAAAACCAAAGTCACCAAATACATCTCCAAAACGGCTGAATATATCTTCCATATTATGGAAGCCCTGTCCGCCACCAAAGCCACCCATACCATCAGATGCGGCACTACTGCCCACACCTGCATGGCCAAACTGGTCGTAGCGTTGTTTTTTTTGAGGATCGCTAAGTACTTCATAAGCCTCAGCAGCTTCCTTAAAGCTATCTTCCGATTTCTTATCTCCCGGGTTACGGTCGGGGTGATATTGTAATGCCTTTTGGCGATAAGCTTTCTTTATCTCATCGGCCGAAGCGCCTTTACCAACGCCTAGTATTTCATAAAAATCACGTTTTGCCATAATAAAATCCCTGCATTATTTATTAGCTGCCCACTACAACTTTAGCGTGGCGTATTACTTTTTCATTCAAGGTATATCCTTTCTCTACCACATCAAAAATCTTACCCTTCATCCCTTCTGCAGGCATGTGGGTAATGGCTTCGTGCAGGTCGGGGTTAAATACTTCTCCCTTTTCGCCCATTGGCTTAACGCCTTTGGCTGTGAGTGTTTTTATGAGTTTTTGATAAATGAGCTCAAGCCCTTCTTTTACTGCTTTTTCATCTTTATGATGTGCAATTGCCCTTTCTATATCATCTACAACTGGTAAAAAGCTAACAATAGCATCTTCCCCACCCGATGTTATCAGATCAAGCTTTTCTTTGGCTGTTCTGCGGCGGTAGTTATCATATTCCGCATAAAGGCGGGTGTATTTGTCGTTGAGTTCCTTTAGTTTGGTTTCTATGTCAACTACGATCTTAGCCTCTTCTTTAGGGTCTTCAGTTATTTTTTCAACTGATTCTTCCTGTGGGTTAAGGGCTTCCTCCGATTCTATTTTCTTATCTTCCATAACAGTATTTTATTCTTAAAGGTTGCAAATATAATCTTTCAAAAACTGTGCCAAAGAGGTTTAATAAGTCACTATGGCAGAATTAAGGAACAATAGTCGTAAAATGTCAATAATTAATGTTTGAAGCCTGACACTATTCCCTCGTTTTCAGCGTTATAAAAATAACCAACTAACCCATTACCATGAAAACACAGAGCATTACAGTAAGTGCGCTCGCACTTATGGGCTTTTTTGCTGCTTGCAATGCAGCACATCCTTACAATAAACAATCTGAATCTTCTGACAAAGCTATGGCTATTACCCTGACACCACCTGTGCCCGGCCAAGCAGGGTATAACGCACCAACATATAGCTGGACAAGCAGGGATTCCGTTTTCACTATGATGTCATCTTCTGCAGCACAAGGTGGCAAAGATTCTACGAGAAGATTTATACGTACTGCCGATCTGCGATTCAGGGTAAAGAATGCGGTAAAAGCATCCTACTCTATTGAAGACATCACAAGGCATTTTAATGGGATAGTTACTTATACCCATTTATACAGTGATGTGGAAAGAACAACCACAATACCTGTAAGCGAAGATTCTTCACTGGAAACAACTTATTACACTATGATAAATACCATAGTAATGAGGGTACCTAATTCTGAACTGGACACAACCCTTAAATGTATTGCCCCATTAGTCGATTTTATGGATTACCGGTATATAAAAGCAAATAATGTAAGCCTGAAGTTATTTGCTAAACGATTGGAGCAAGACCGACTTGAACGCCATAATGCACGCCTGGCAAAACAGGTAGATAATACTAAAACCAAAAAGCTTAGCGATGTTACCGATGCAGAAAATGATATGTTGGCAAAAGATGAGATGAAAGACAATGCTATGCTTGATAATTTGAGGACAGAAGATAGCATAAAGTACAGCGCTATTACAATTTACTTATACCAGCGCCAGAGCCTAAAACGTGAGCTCATAGCCAATGATAAAAACATTAATGCCTATGAACCCGGTTTTGGATACAAGTTCGTCAGCGCTATTAAGTTTGGCTGGAACATAATAGTTCAGTTAGTGCTTTTCTTTGCCAATATATGGACGCTGATTTTATTACTTGTGTTAGGCGTTTACCTATACTACAAGTATGCAGGAAAAATTAATAACCCTAAGAGCTAAGGTGATTACTTAGCACTCTTATCTTCACTCATAATACCCATAATGTTTCCATCGGGGTCAGTGAAATAAGCATAATACCCAACGGTTGGAATTGGGGTTTTAGGCACAACCATTTTCCCTCCGTTGGCTTCTATGGCTTTTATAGAAGCATCCATATCTTTAATACCAATAGAATTAGTAACAGGCTGCCGAGGGTCACGTTTTTTCATAATAGCGCCATTTATGCCGGGTTGGGTATTATCACCTGTCGTGGCTAACCAATAATCCATATCGCCCCATTTTTGGGTTTGCCAGCCAAATACGGTTTTATAAAATTCTGCGGATTTCTCTGGATTGTCAGATGGTATTTCAAAATGTACTATACGGCTCATGATAAAAAGAGTTAAAGTTTGTATTTCAAATATAATAAAAAAGGCCACCATTTCCGGTATCCTTTTTCTTGTTTAGGGGGACTGTTATTGTTTTATAAACCGAACAACCTCTGTATTGCTTTCTGTAATAATTCTTGCAAAGTAAACACCGGCAGGCAAGCTGCTTATGTTAATTGTAAATTGTGAATGGTTAATTGTCAATGGCGAAAATATTTCTCGTCC
Organism: Bacteroidota bacterium; assembly: GCA_013289475.1. Lineage (GTDB taxonomy): Bacteria > Bacteroidota > Bacteroidia > JABEUT01 > JABEUT01 > JABEUT01. Next base: position 4,940 of record JABCZW010000008.1, on the reverse strand, counting down.
CGTAATATCAAGTATTGAAACTGAAATATCTCCTTTAACCTCTTTTGCAAGTTTAATGTTCAGTTCATTGGTTGCGGGTACAGGGTATGCAACAGCCGAACTGCCAGATGCTATTTGCACTACAGATGTTGGCAGGCCGCCAATTACCCTTACCCTGTTGTTTTGAAGATCTGCAATGTAAATATTGCCTTTGGCATCTATAGCAATACCAGCCGGCTCATTAAGTTCTGCTGAAGTAGCCGGTCCATTATCGCCTGCAAAGCCACTGGTGCCATTACCGGCAAAGGTCGACATATTACCTCCACTTACCATTCTTACACGGTAATTAAGTTCATCGCCTATATAAGCGTTACCTAAAAAGTCCATAGCCATTTGTGCGGGTGCGTTCATTTTGCTTGAATCAGCAAGTTTACCATCTCCATTAAATCCGGCGTAGCTTAATTCTCCGGCAAAAACATTAATAATACCCGTTTTGGCATTTATTACACGCACGTAATTATTAACGGTAACATATACATTATCGGCATTATCAACATAAACATATAATGGATGCAATATGCCAACGTTATTGTGCAAAGCCCCGTCGCCATAATTAAAGGTTGAGCCATTACCAACGTATGTTTTTATAATACCATTGGTGTCAACAATTCGTACACGATCATTACTGTAATCAGCAATATACAAATTGCTTTTGCTATCAAAAGCTAAACCTGCGGGCCAATGTAATTCAGCCTTAATGGCTTTTCCTCCATCTCCTTTAAAGCCTGCCGTATCATTACCTGCAAAGGTTGTTATAATGCCATTGCTTACTTTACGCACCACGTTATTGCCCCAATCGCCAATATACATATTACCTTTCTTGTCAAAAACCACACCGGAGGGCTGGTTGATCTCTGCAGCAGTAGCTGCCCCGCCATCACCGGCATATCCACCTGTTCCGTTACCGGCAACAGTTGTTATAATGCCTGTAGTAGTATTTACCTTGCGGATGCGGTTATTACCCAGGTCAGCTATATAAACATTACCCGTATCATCAATTGCCAGACATGAGGGGTAGGAAAGCTGAGCAGAATCGGCCTGGCCACCGTCACCACTAAACCCTCCGGTCCCTTTGCCGGCAATGGTATTGATGTTTTGAGCCTTAACGCCGATGGCCAGACCAACGATAAGTACAACGAGTAATTGTTTTTTCATTTGTTTTTTAGTTTTAATTATTGATACAAATTTCGTAGGTCCAAACCTTAAATCGTAATCTTTAAAGCTGCTATTATTAAACCTCTAATAGTATTTTATTACCATGTTATAGTAATGGTGCCATTACCCGAAGCTGCTAATGTGCTGTATGTTGTTGCAGAACCTGAACTGTAGCTGGAACCACCACCACCACCACCGGAGTATCCGGTTCCATCGGAGCCACCACCGCCACCGCCATAATAACCACCACCGCCGCCGCCTCCACCGCCGGTCGGAGTACCCGTACCGAAGGCACTACCTCCTGAGCCGCCTTGCCCAGGTGTACCTGCAGAACCACTGCCTCCGCCATTAGCACTACCTCCACCCGCACCGCCAGACCCTACAAGGCCTGCACCACCACCACCTGCAGAACCACCGCCGCCGCCTGCAGTACCATTCTGGCCACTTGTTCCTCCATTTCCACCACCATGTGCAAAACCACCACCTGTACCACCGCCGCCGCCTGCTACAGCAAGCATATTACCGGGAAAAACGTAGGGAGACACCCTGATGTCAGACATGCCTCCACCTCCTCCATCATCGAAGGCACTGCTGTAACCTCCGGGCCCACCTCCGTTCCAGCCGGTAACATTCTGTCCTCCGGCTCCGCCAACATTTACCTGTATAACCTGCCCTGCCGTAACGCCGGATATTGTTGTTTGCACCTGGGCGCCATAACCGGTAATTATTGGAAAGCTTGCACCATAACCTCCGGAAGCACCTTTTAATACAACAGTAAATGTAGTTACAGCACATGGTACTGTCCATGTTTGAGATCCTCCAGTATAGCTATATGTAATACTGCCATGCGTACCATTCTGGAATGTTACAGCTAAACAACTGGGAGCGCTGATACCGCAACTGCCAATAGCAAATACACATATATTACCTGTAAGTGCCGTGCTACAACTAATATTAATACTGGTAGTTCCCTGGCCCGAGGTAATAGTTACACCAGAAGGCACAGACCAATTATAACCTGTAGCGCCTGCTACCGCTGAAATAGAATACGTACCGGTATAGGGCAAGGGGCATGCCGTAGAGTTACCGGTGATAGCACCCGGGGTGGTAATACTACCTCCGTTTCCCGGAAAAGGAATCCAGACTGCACTGCTCCAATAATAATACTCTTCACAATCGGTATTAAAAATCATAAGCCCGGTTGCAGGCGAAACAATAGCATTCATGCTGATAGTGTTCATAACCGGCACAAGAAACCCTTGAGGGTTTGCAACAAAATTATTGCCTGTATTAAGATCGAGTATTGCGGAAGAATTAGGAGCTGTACCTGTAGTATTAATGCCCACATTTTGGGCCTTAAGAGCTACAATGGATAGCAATAAGAAAAATAAAATAAGCAACAAAACAGGCTTGTACTGTAGTGATGAGCGTGTTTTGTGCCCGCCAGGGTTTTGTGTATTTGTTATCATGATATTATATTTAGGGTATACCAAAGCTCCTTCAGTTTCATCCCAATTACAACTCATTATGTCTGTTATTATTAAACTTCTATCGACTGCATTGGGTATTGTATTATATTTGTTTTAGTCTATTCAATATTAAGTCTCAATGATACCATCCAAAGAACTTTTCGAGTTAATAAAGTCGATGACCAAGACAGAAAAGAGATACTTTAAAAAGTATGCTTCCCTTTTTACCGTTGGCGATAAGAATAACTATGTGGTGATATTTGATGCTATTGACAAACAGAAGGAGTACGATGAAAAGAAACTACTTGAAAAACTAAAAGAGCATGACTTTGTAAAACATTTCGCCGTTGTAAAGAATTACTTATACACCAGGATACTGGATGCATTGGAGAATTACCATAGCAATATGAGTATTCAGGCGCAAATGCGTAAAACTATCAGCCATATTGAAATACTGCAGAAGCGTGGACTATACAATCATTCACTCAAATTAATTAAAAAGGTAAAACAAGAGGCAGAAGAATCGGAATTAAATAACGTTTTGCTCGAAATGTACACCCAATGGGAGTTTGGTTTTTACCTTGAGAAGTATGACCTGGATGCCATGGAAAAACTATATGGCACTATCAGCAATATTTCTGAATCTATTACCGAAATATCTCTTTGCCGCTATCTCTGTCTTAAAATGGTTAATTTTTATGTGGGCTATACCAGTAGCCGCGATAAGAAAATTCTGCAGCAGGCGGAAAAGCTGATAAAAAGCCCAATGTTTAAAATAGCCTCAGGCACTAAAACAAACGCGGGAAGAAGAAACATATATGAGCTTTACTTTTTCTATTGGTATACAAAAGGGAATATCGAAAAAGCTTACAACTCCGGAGTTAAACTTGCAGAGACCTATGAAGCCAATATGCCCCTGATGGTTAAAAATATATCATCGTACGCATCAACGCTGAATAACTTATATACGCTTGCCATGGATTTGAAAAAGATCGATGAAGCCAAGTCCAGTTTAGATAAAATTAAATCGGTTTCGATTCATTTTAAAACGTATGCACAAAAGGCAAAGCATTTTTTTATTTATAATACTAACTTTTTACACTACTCATACCGGACACATCAATTTGCAACTCTTGAGAAACAATTGCCTCTAATTGTAAAGGAATATTCACAGTTTGAGAAGGAATTTAACAACTATGAGAATATTGAGTTTTTGGCGGTAACTGCAATTGCAAGCTACTACACAGGCAATCTAAAAAGAGCTATACAGATATTGAATAAGCTACGTAACGAATATAACCTTGCCGATAATCCCGAAATACAATCCTTTTGTAATTTGTTTTATATAGTGGTGCAGTATGATGCCGGCAACAATGATATACTCCCATATTTAATACAGTCATACTATCGCTATTTACGCAAAAAGAGCCACATATCGAAACTGGAAAGCGCAATCATTGCCTTGCTAAGAAAACTCTCAGTGGTTTATTCTGAAAAGCAGTTAAAGCAGGAATTAAAGAAGTTTAAAGCAGATGTTGAATCTATTGGTTCAGACCAATTCGATAATTACATAATTAAGTATTTTGATTTTGTTGAGTGGCTTGAAAGCAAAATTGAAGGTGTGGCTTTTATAAAGGTATTGAACAGGACAGCCGAATAAAAACTTTATTTCTTTTTTCCTTTGGCCATTGGCGGCCCTGATTGAGGAGGTTTAGGCGCTTCTGCATGATGAAAGAATGCAGATTTACTCAAAAATATATTCTTGAACATATCTTGTGTTTTGCCACTCATATATGCACCGGGATTAAGACTTGATGTAATAGCATATTTGTTGGCAGTATCCGCCGGATAAGCTTTTATCACAAAAGTGTTCATGTTCGTACCTTCTACCTTTAATGAATACAAGGGTTGTGCTTTATTAGTATCGAAATTATTTACAAAGGTGCCATAGTTTTGTTGCGAAAGCTTGAGCAGCAATTGTGTTAAACCTAAAGAATCCGGTTTTGCACCGTTTACCTGCCAGCCAGCCATCAAATCATGCGCCACAGTATAACCACTGTCAGCAGGATAAGTATATGTAAGCTTTGTCCATGTTTGTGGGGTTCCTGCTATTAACTGCCTATCCCTCCATGACACAAAATCACTTGCTATATTCATCGTAAGAAATCCGTCAACCCCATATACTTCATTCTGGTTATGCAGCCTAACGCAACTCATAGCTCTTTTCATTTGAGCATTGTAGCTGAATTTACCAACCAAAATATCAATAATTGTATC
>JABCZW010000007.1 GCA_013289475.1 Bacteroidota bacterium | reverse complement strand
CGCATTTCAAAAGACAGAAGAAATTTAATTATTGAAAAGGCTAATGGAAAAGATAAAGGCGAGGTGTTTATTATTGATGCTACAGATGATGAATTCAACTGTGATGCTATAAGTATGAAACTTTCAATAAGAGAAATGCCTTCAAATTACAAGCCCTTTAACCCTTCTTCAGTGGCAAGTCTTGATTATAATAAGCTTAAATTTCCACTCAGGATAAGGAAATGGGTAAAAGGGGATAAGTTTTACCCTTTGGGGATGAAAAAGCCCAAAAAAATCAGCGATTTTCTGATAGATACTAAGGTCTCACTATCTGATAAAGATGAGGTGTATGTAATGCTTTCGGGTGATGAAATAGCTTGGGTAATTGGTTATAGAATAGATGATCGTTTTAAAATTGTTCCTGCAACAAAAAAATTGTACATTTGTAATATTGTAAATAACGAATAAGATATGGATGCGATTAAAAAACCTGTGAATATTGAGAAGGAAATGGTGGCCGGGCTTCATTTTCCTGATGACGAAGTGCTTTTGTCAGCGGAAGATGTTCAAAGGCGTACGTACGAACTTGAAAGAGCAAGCCAGCTTGGCAATGGCGATCATATAAAGATTAAGATAATATTTGAAGATACTGACGGTGTAAAACAGGTTGAAACTACTGTTTGGGCTGTTACCAAAGAAAGAGTGGTGCTAAAACATGGCATTACTATTCCAATCAAGCGCATACACGAAATCAGGCTGTAATAAAGTATGAAGAAGGTTAACCTGAAAGGCCTTTCCTTATTCGTATTTATAATTGCTGTGTTTTCTTTGTCAGCGCAGATACGTAACCCTATTTCCTGGAAGTTTTCTCAAAAGCAGCTTAATGATTCGGAGTACGTATTAAGCATTGGAGCTGATATTCCTAAGGGCTGGCATATTTTTTCTCAGTATGAGAAGAGCTCTATACCAACCTCATTTACTTTTTCCGCGTCATCTGATTATGCTTTAAAAGGCAGTGTGCACGAAGACAAGCCCATTGCCAAGTATGATGCAGTAATAAAAGATACGGCTAAATATTATTTAAATCAGGCTGTATTTAGCCAAACTATTGCAATTCATAATCCTGACGGATTTGGCATAAACATTAAAGTAGCATATCAAACCTGCAATGACTCCATGTGTCTTCCTCCTAAAGAAGTGGAATATACCTATGCTATCCCGGAAATGACAAAATCGTACTGGAGTATATTTTTTGCCGGTATAGGCGCCGGCTTGCTTGCTTTACTTACACCATGTGTTTTCCCAATGGTTCCTCTTACTGTCAGTTTCTTTATTAAAAGGAGTTCTAAACGCAAGAAAGGTGTGCGCGATGCCGTGTTATATAGCCTTAATATTATTCTTATTTATGTTCTTTTAGGGGTAATAATAACAGCTCTGTTTGGGAAAGATGCCTTGAATGCCCTTGCCAGCAATGGATGGGTAAACCTTATCTTTTTCATCATCTTCGTAATATTTGGTTTTTCTTTTCTGGGCGCATTTGAAATTACCCTTCCTTCATCGTGGTCAACCAAGCTTGATGCAGCATCAGAACGAGGTGGTATTAGCGGCATATTTTTTATGGCTCTTACACTATGTATTGTTTCGTTTTCATGCACAGGGCCAGTATTAGGTAACTTAATTACACTGGCTGCCCGTAATGGTGCATACTGGAACCTGACCATTGGTTTATTAGGGTTTTCGCTGGCACTGTCTATTCCATTTGCCCTGTTTGCCATATTCCCGTCATGGCTGGCCGGATTACCAAAGTCTGGTGGTTGGATGAACAGCATAAAAGTTGTGTTTGGTTTATTTGAATTGGCATTTGCACTAAAGTTCCTTTCTGTAACAGATTTAGTTGGTCTTCATATAAAATGGGCCCATTTACATATTGACGGCCCTATGGGACTGCTTCGCAGGGAGATTTTCCTGGTTTTATGGATTGTTATTTTCGCGATCCTGGGCTTCTACTTACTTGGTAAGATCAAGTTCCATCATGATTCAGATTTGCAGTATGTAAGTGTTTTCAGACTCATGGTTGCAATTCTTGCGTTTGCATTTTCACTATATCTTATACCCGGAATTTTCGGCGCGCCGCTTAAATTAATTAGCGGGTTCCCGCCTCCTGCACAGTATAATGAAGGCTGGAAACTTGGCGGAGGCAATAGCTCAGGGGCACAAGTCCAATCAACTAATGCTAATAATGCAGAAGCTCCGCATCCGAAGATTGGCCCTAAAATTGGTTGTCCGCTCGATTTAAATTGCTTTCACGATTATAATGAAGCATTAGCATACTCAAAGCAGGTAAATAAACCAGTAATGATAGACTTTACCGGGTTTGCTTGCACTAATTGCAGGCGGATGGAGGAGAATGTATGGTCCGACCCCAAAGTATTATCTCTTATAAGTAACGATTATGTTCTTGTTTCGCTTTATGTTGATGATCCTACTGAGTTGCCCGATTCTATGCATTTTATTTCGAGTGTAACAAAAGATAAGATTGAAACCTACGGACAGAAATGGAGCGATTTTGAGGCTGTACAGTTTAAAATAAATTCACAACCTTATTATGCATTGGTCGATCAGGATGGAAAGACGCTTGTTTCTCCCCGTGGCTATACAGCTGACATTGACCAGTATATTAAGTTTTTAACGGATGGGAAGAATAATTTTCACCCGGCATCTTTTGGCAAAACTCCTTCAGTAAGTATTCCATAAGTTTATGAAGGAAAGCATAAAGCAGTTATGGGAAAAGCATCCTTTAGCATTAATAATGCTAAGCGCTATTTTCATTCGTCTTGTAGCAGTAATTTTCTCAAAGGGGTTTGGATTTCATGACGACCATTTTTTAGTTATTGAGCCAGCCCAATCGTGGATTGAAGGGTATGATTATAACAACTGGCTGCCCAAGAATAGTGGCAAGGGATATGTACCTGAAGGCCCCAGCTTGTTTTACCCTGGTTTACATTATGTGATATTACAATGCTTCAGGTGGATGGGTATAACCGATCCGCAGACTAAAATGTATCTTATAAGAGCATTACATGCACTGTATTCATTGATTATTGTAGTGTATGGTTATAAAATAGCTAAACAATGCGCTGGCGAAAAGGTGGCTAAACAAGTCGGGCTTTTGTTGGCTGTATATTGGTTTTTACCTATGATGTCTGTACGCAACCTGGTTGAAATGGTGTGTATTCCGCCACTAATGATCGCAACCTGGTTAATGATCAATCCGGAAAGTAATCAGAAAGCACGTACTTATTTTTGGGTGGGGGTACTTTGTGCCATAGCCTGCAATGTGAGATTTCAATCGGCTTTATTTGTAGGTGGTATTGGCCTGGTAATGTTATTTAGCCGTAAATGGAAATATACATTATTGATATCGCTTGGCTTTATTCTTGTTTTCTCTTTATTCCAGGGTGGTATGGATATGATCATATGGCATCACCCTTTTGCGGAGTTTACAGAATATATACAATACAATATTGCAAATGCTACTAATTACATAATAGGCCCATGGTATAACTATATTCTTTTAGTTGGAGGCATGTTATTGCCACCCATAGGTTTGTTCTTCTTATTTGGGTTTGTTCGTTCCTGGAAAAAGTACCCGTTATTGTTTTGGCCAAGTTTTATATTCTTTGCTTTTCACTCATTCTTTCCGAATAAGCAAGAAAGGTTTATTTTGCCTGTTGTGCCCTTTGTTATAGTTCTTGGCTGTATTGGATGGCATGAATTTGTAGCAACTTCGAAGTACTGGGAGAACCATAAAAAACTACTTAAAGGTTGCTGGACATTCTTCTGGGTGATAAATCTTATTCTTTTACCTTTTATCTCAACGACCTATACCAAAAAGAACAGGGTAGAAGCCATGACATACCTCGGCCATCAAAAGGACTTACAGGGCCTTATGATAGAGGAAACAATACATGATGATTGCATTCAGCCTGCCCATTTTTATATTGGCAGATTTAACGTGAATATTATAAACGTTAATGCCCAGCATAGCCTGTATCATGCATATGAATTATACAAAAATGATCCGGACAGGCAAAGACATCCTAACTATGTTGTGTTTTTTGGTAAAGAAAAAATTGAACAGCGTGTAGCTTATTTTAAACAGATGTATCCTAATGCTACTTGTGAAACTATTATTGAACCAAGTTTTATAGATAAAGTAATGACTTTCCTGAACCCTGTTAATAAGAACCAGACTACCTACATCTATAAGTTTGACGACAGGATCGTTCAGATGCCTGCCGACACCAACGCTAAAGCAGCTTTAGGCCATTGATGTTACATTCTTCCGGAAAAGCCGGAATGCCAAGGTAGAAAGAACTGTTCCGAATAATAAAAGTACTCCAACCTTTTTCAGGAATTCAATATCTGTAATAGGTAATTGCCTCCAGAATATATCAAAGAAACCCTGTATAGACCAGTAATTGATTGAAATATGCCCTACTGTTTGCATCCAGGTTGGCATAAGAAAAGATGGTACCATACTGCCCCCAATTACCGACATACTCAGTATAGCAAGCGTGCTTAAGCTCTGCAATTGGTCACGGCTTTTTACCACTGAAGCCAGGAACATGCCGAAGCCTGAGCATGCAAAAGCTGTAGCAGTGATCAGTAACAATACCGAAGCTATTTTAGGCCATAATATCAGCCCGAAGACGCTGGAGGAAAAAGTAAACATGATAAGGAGTTGTATAACAGCAAATATTATTGACGATAACATTTTACCCGTTAAAATATCGGTAGCTTTTAAAGGGGAATAAAGCAATCTTTTTAATGTACCGTTTTCTTTTTCCTCCAATAATCTACCGCCCATAGCGGTAAGGCTGAATAAAAGCATCATTACGGCTGTGCCTGAAACAGCCTGTACAATTCCGGCATTATCTTGTTCAATTGTAACAGGGCTGCTCTGAATTTTCATAATGTTTCCCTGCAAGTCATCCATATCTTTTGAACTCGACTCTATGCCTTTCTTTGCCTGTAGCATGGCGAAAGTGCGGCTTTCATCGTCCATACCGGCAAACTGCTTTTCGCTGTTTTTCATTACCATTTTTTCTCTCATCATTTTGCCAACACTGCCATACAGGCTTTGCATAAGATACTGCTGCATCATTTGCATTTGCACTGATTGTGCTGCGTCATATTTCATTTCCCATGGAAGTGATTTTAATGCATTTACAGAATCAGCGAAACCTTTATGTAAGATCAATACTCCAGGGTATTTACCGGTCTTTACAAGCCTTATGGCTGAGTCAGTAGTCGTGGTATACATTTCTATTGCCTTAACCGAATCAACACCGGCAACTACTTTTTGGCTTATGCTTGTTTTATCTTCATCACAAACCAATAATTGTGCTTTTTTATCTCCTGCCTTATTCATACCACCAAAGGCAAGTGAAAAAACGGAAATAAGTATAATAGGCATTAATAGACCGAGCATCATGGCGCGGCGGTCTTTTACCAGGGCTCTGAGTTCTTTCTTTAATATGTTAAACATGGTTGTATGTTTTTAATCTCTTAATTGTTTACCGGTCATTTTAAGGAACACACTTTCAAGGTTTGCCTTTTGTATATCAATACGGGTTATTTCATAACCGGCATCGGTGCATGTTGTTACTATTCGTGTAAGGTCCTTTTTTGAATCTTCTGAAAGTATAGAGAGTCTGTTCTCATGCACAGATACAGTTGTTTTCAACTTTTCTGCCAGCATTTTCTCATCTGGAGTTTGTGTGCAATCTACAATTATCATGTCGTTCACCTCGCTCTGCTTCTTCAGTTCGTCAAGTGTACCTTGTGCAATAATTAGCCCATTATCTATAATGCCTATACGGTCGCAAAGTTTTTCAGCTTCTTCCATATAGTGGGTGGTATATATAATGGTCATACCTTCTTTATTAAGCTGCTGTATTAATTCAAAAATAAGGTTTCGGCTTTGCGGATCAACACCAACAGTAGGTTCATCGAGTAAAAGCACTTTTGGTGAGTGGAGTAGGGCACAGGCTATATTTATCCTGCGTTTCATGCCACCCGAATAATCTTTTACAAGGTCCTTTCTGCGGTCAAATAAACCAACCCATTTTAATAATTGTTCTGCTTTGTCGTTTAATGCTTTTCCCTTTACTCCATATATGCTACCCCAGAATAAAATGTTTTCCCATGCGGTAAATTTCTCATATAGTGCTATTTCCTGTGGTACTATTCCCAGCATGCTTTTTACTTCACCATTGGCTTTTGCTACATCAATGCCGCCAATAGTTATTTGCCCGGCATTAGGAGGGAATAACATGCTGAGCATATTAATAGTAGTGCTTTTACCGGCACCGTTCGGGCCAAGCAAGCCAAAACACTCACCATCTTTTATCGAAAAACTGATGCCACGCACTGCCTGCGTTTTGCCATAGCTTTTTGTAATGTTTTTAACTTCTATCATGGTTTGTAAACTACTGAGTTTTCATTAAAGGGTTCCTGACCTTTCAGGCAAAGATATACATTGGCCAATGTCACAACATCTGTACAGCAATACTTAACAATGCTCTCCAAATCATGCTTCTGCCAATATGTTGTTCCTACTTTGCTGCCATCGAGCTGCTGTTTTGGGCTCGGTAATCCAAAAATGTGTGCTAAAAGATTCAAGGATGTAAATGCTTTATAATCTCCGAATTTCCATAGTTCTAATGTATCTATTAAAGATACTTCCCATGGTTTTTTACCCGAGTTATCAAGAATATTAGGGATAGTTACTTTGTTGATGAGCATTCTCCGGGCGATATAAGGGTAGTCGAATTCCTTGCCATTATGGGCGCATAACTGTATGTTCGGTGCATTGCGATGCTGTATGAATTTTTCAAGAAAAGAGGAAAATTCTATTAACAGTTTCTTTTCATCATCTCCGCTGAATGATCGGAGTTGAAAAGTGTCCTTCTCAAAAAAGCCTACAACTATGCAAATTATCTTGCCGAATTCTGCATACAACCCTGCCCTGCCATACGATTCAGGTATGGTTTCATTCTCTTTTAGCAAGCGTTGCCGAGTTATCTTTTCTTCCCATAATTGTTGCGCAGGTGCAGACACATCACTAAAATCGGGAAATTGTGGAGTGGTTTCAATATCCAAAAAGAGTATGTTTTCTCTTGAACTAACAGCCATAGGTATCAATTTCTGGCCGCAAGATAGAAAAAGTGTTTGTACCTAAGTTTTTATGACTTAAATATTAAGTTCCATGCTTGCATCGGGGTACTTTACCGTAAGTCCTTTATAATTAAGAGCAAGCATGATGAAGTTTGCCAATAAGAATAACACGCAGATTAAAAGCGCCCAGGTAACATTGTCCTCTTGTGAGAAAAAGGCTAGAGAGAATATCATGGCAAGCCCAATGCGGCAAACCGTCCCGAGCATAAAAAGCACACTATTTACCCGCCCAATCAGGTTATTAGGCACATGGTGGAATAAATAGGTTATACGCAAAACCCTGGCACCTGCATTGGTTATACCTAACATGAATGAGAACGCAAAGTATATAGCATTGCTGGTTGAAAGGGCGCATATAGTAAGCGTTACCCAGGTAATACTTATAAGTATTAAAATAGCTTTTACTGTGTTTACTCCTCTGAATATTCGTCTTACCCAGACACCTGCAAGCAGTGCCCCAATGGCGTAGTAAACATCTGTTAAGGCATAGATGGTTACATTGCTGTGTAGGTGATTTACTATATAAATAGGCACAAGGGTATTAAAGTGTAATAGTAAAAACACAAAAATTGAAAGTGAGCTAAGGCCGAATATTAAAACCAATGGATGAGATTTTAAAAATGCATTACCCGTTTTAAACCTTTCCCAAACCGTACCATCAACCTTATTTTTCTCAGTATGCGGAGTATATTTTACCATGGCAATTAATGCAATGGCGACAAAATAGGTCAGGCCATCAACCATAAAAATGCGGCTAAGGCTCCATTGGGCAATATGAAGACTTATGGGAATAGTCAAACTACCTATATGAATAGCATTTACATCTATACCCTGCAGTAATATAGCTCCAACACCGCCCGAGGCTATAGTCATGGCTTGTGATTGTATCTCAAGCAATGAATTTACCTTTCCATACCGGCTAGGTTCGCTCACTTCTTGTGCAAATGCGTAAAGCGCAGGATAGTAAATAGTATTGATATATGCAGTGGCCATAAATACTATTACAACTACATAGGTAGGTACGCCGGTATCGTATAAAAAGCCGGTAAGCGATGCCCCGCAAAGTATTATACCACCAACAACCGAAAAGAAAAGGAATATGCTTTTCCGGGCATATTTATCTATTAATGTACCTGAATATAGGCCCCAGAATACGCTGCCTATAAGCGTAAACATATACATAAGGGTAAGTTTTTCCGGTGAATGAAGAATGCTTACAAAATACCATGGAATAGCCAGCATACTTATGCCCTGGGCAAAGCCTGATATAATATTGCTTACAATAAGAAGGTTTAATGGCCTTGAAGAGCGCATAAACTTAGATCGGTATTTTATAAAACAAATCAGGCTCCCTCATAATGAGGAAGCCTGACTAAGTTTCTTTATTATGAAAAAGTACTATCCCCTTGAATGGTACTGTTGAATGTTTTGTTGCGGGTTAGCGCGTGAGTCTTTATAGGCTGCGCAACTTTCAGAAGATTTACACGCCGCAAGGAACGAAATGGCCAATATTGCCAAAACAACTAGAGGTGATAAGGTCTTTTTCATCAGGAGTATAATTATGAATTCTTAAATACGTGTTTATTGGTGCAAATGTATACGAATATTTTGAATTTCGGAAAAATATTTTACCCTTTCTTATTCACAATCACTACCAAATAGGGTTCAATCCCTTTACTATTCTGCTGAGCGGTATATATCATTATTTACAATTCCTACCACTTTTCCCTTCAGTTTTTTACCTGAAAACGGAGTATTCTTCGATGCTGATGCTATCTGCTTTTCTTCGAATACCCACTCTTCATTCGGGTTGAAGAAGGTCAGGTTAGCATTTTCGCCTTCTTTTATAGTTGGCACTGCTAAGCCCAGTATCTTTCTTGGGTTAATGGCTATCTTTTCTATTATTTGTTCGGTGCTAAGTTCACTGTGCATATTAACTATAGGGTATAAGGTCTGTATACCTATCATACCAGGAGATGCAAGGTCGAATTCTACTTTCTTACTTTCTTCGTCTTCTGGCCTGTGGTCCGAGCATATTACTTCTATAACACCTTCTGCCAGTGCTTTTTTAAGCGCTTTTATATCTTCTTTACCACGTAATGGAGGGCTTACTTTATAATTGGTATCAAATCCAAGTACTTCTGAGTCATCAAGGCAAAGGTTATATCCGTTAACCGATACGGTAACGTTTGTACCTTGTTTTCGAGCGCTTTTTATAAGCGATATGCTTCCGGCTACCGATATAGAGTTGATGTGTATTCTTGCATCGGTATGTTGCGCTAGGAATAGGTCGCGCACCACCATTATTTCTTCTGCAATCCTGGGTTCACCTTTCATTCCTGTCGATACACTGTATTTGCCCTCGTTTACATCGCTTCCGGTTGCAAGGGTTTTATCATTACACCTGCTCATAATTAGCCCATTAAAGCTTTTGGCATAGAGTAGAGCCCTATGCATCAGGCCCGCATTCATTACAGGATAAATATCATCGGAGAAGGCTACTGCACCCGACATTTTCATGTCATATAGTTCTGCAAGGTCTTTCCCTTCCAATTTATAAGATATGGCTCCCACAGGGTGTATGTCCACAATCTGTCCTTTCGATTTACCTGTGATATATTCTACCTGTGATTTTGAATGTACTGTTGGGTTTGTAGAGGGCATAACCGCTACGCCTGTAAATCCGCCTTTAATTGCCGCTTTAATGCCAGTTGTAATGCTCTCTTTATGCTCAAAGCCCGGGTCGCAAAAGTTAACCTGCATATCAAACCATCCTGGTGAAGCATGGAGGTCATTTCCATTGATGACTTTCTTAATACCTCCTGCAGGTATGCTTTTCTTTATTTCTGTAATCTTGCCATTTTCTATCAATATATCCATTGTTTTGCCATTGTGTGGCGAAGCAGGGTCGATAATTTTTGCTGATTGTACAAGCAGATTCATAGTTGGTGTATTATGTTGTTAATCTTTCCATAAACGTAATAGGGCCTCTTCGGCTGCCAAAAATAATAAAGCTAATAGCAGGCAGTATTTCCAGTAATATTTCCCCCGGTTAACTTCAGTTAGTAAAGATGGGAGGGAAGCATTGGTAACCGACATTACTGCAAAGTTCTTTACTCCGGCTTTCGAGCATAAGGTTTCTATATCCGCAGCTGCAAGGCATCGCAGGTCGGATTCGCGGCGATTATAGTTGAAGGAAATGCCTGATGCAAGGCTATCCCCTGCCATAAGTTTAAAGTTACCCGATTGAAATAATTGGCTGTGAAGGAAAAGGAAAACATTATCGTTTATAATTCTCTTTTCCGGCAGTATGGAAAGTGTGTCTTTATCACCCTGTATTTTAAAGAAAACATTTTGTGGCAGGTTTATATTAGGGGCTTCTATGGGTTGAGCATCTCCAAGAGTATAATATAGTTGAGGGTTACTGCTGCTATATAAGCCTATGTTATACATGGTTGGTACAAAAATGGCATGTTGCTGAAAATTGCTGAAGTTATTGTTCATGGCTACTGAAAGCAGGTATACATTCCCTTTGTTGTAATGGAATTCATCCAGGAAGTCATCACCATTTTCAAGTTTCATCAAATTTTCTGAAAGTGATTTCGTGGTGTGCGATATGCTGTAGTGCTTACTTACCAATGGCAGGTCCATATTAGGATGCTGCTTCTTCTCAAACACATCAGAATAGATATTACTTTCATAATTCAGTTTGTCAACCTTCAGATGAGTTGTATCAAGCCTTTCGTAGTATGAGCAATTTATCGAGGATAGAAAGTCTCTATAAGAATTCATATCTAAACCCGATGCTGGAGGAATTACGAGCAAATTACCTCCCAGCGATATATATTTGCTTAGTTCATTACCCATACCCGATGTTATTGAGCCTATGTTATCAAGGATTATCAGGCGATAATTGGGTAGAGTAGCATAATCGAGGTGGCTTGCTATTGCTTCATTAAAAATGAATAGTGAATCTTTGCCATAAAGTGAATGCAGGTAAGCATTCTTTCGGGTGCTATCAGGGTGTAGCCAAAGCATGGGTATGCTTGATGAAAGTTTGAAAGAGAAGAATAGCTTATCGTCAAAGTTTATCGGATAGTCATTTATTTTTAGCTCGCCCTGCTGTATTTTCTTTTTATCCGGGATAAAGGACATGGATACCGTCGTACTTCCCATCGCATCTATATTATAGCTTCCGACAGCTTTTTCTTCACCATTTAGTAAAAGTTTTATTGGCCCATTGGTAACCTGTGCTGTTGAATAATTACTGAGCTTAACCATTAACTGTTCGGCTTTGCCGGGTACATGTATAGGCGATGTGAACCAGCAGGTATCAATAGAAACATTGTTTTTTGTTTCCGCTACTTCGGGTATTAAATCGGTTGTTATGTCAGGGTTTGAGTGGAAGTTGGATATATCTGACGCTGATTTCTGGAAGTCGGATATAATAAATGCCTCTTTTACCGGGCAGCCACTGTGTATTATGTTTTCCTGCTGGCGCTGCATAATTTCAGGCAGCATGCGTGAATTAGGAGATGTTTTTAGCCCTTTTAATTCTTCCAGGAACTCATCTTTGTTCAGCCACCTTTCCTGTGCTTCATCGAAGTCCTCAGATATAAGCTGGACCTTATCAGCCGCATTAAGCGATTGGGCAATCTGCTCTGCTTTACTCTTCGCATCTTCTAATAGTGTGCCGTTTTGATTCACGGCATTCATGCTAAAAGAGTTGTCAATAAAGATACTTACCGCTTTTACTCCTGCTGTTGTATTGCCCTGTTTATTGGGTATATATGGTTGGGAAAATGCGAAGACAAGAAAAGCCAGTACGAGCATGCGGCAGAGCAATACCAGCCAGTGTTTTAACCTCGAACGTGAGCGTGATTCCTGTACTACTTCCTGCAAAAACCTTACATTGGAGAAGTATAGTTTTTTATATCTCCTGAAATTGAAAAGGTGGATTGCTATTGGAATGCTTAAAGCTGAGAGTGCGTAAAGGAATGATGGGAAGAGGAAATTCATCAAAGTTCAAAGATAACATTTTGTAATCAATAATACCTTGCTTATTATAGGTTTATAACTTTGGTATATTTGCTCATCATAGGGAACTATTGATTTTTCCTTGCCTATATTAGAAATGAAGAAAGCTATAATTATCGGGGGTGGGCCGGCAGGATTGACTGCTGCGCTTGAGTTTTTAAGGAAAACCGGCATAAAACCTGTCGTAATAGAGCAAAGCAAATATTGGGGCGGCATTACCCGTACTGTTAACTATAAAGGCAACATGGTTGATATAGGCGGGCACAGATTTTTTTCAAAGTCAGATATAATTATGGATTGGTGGCAAAGCATTTTGCCTATTCAACAGGAAGCGGGAAAAGTTAAAATATCGTACCAGAATAAGCAAAAGGAAATTATAAACTCTAATACTAATATTGTTGATAATGAAAAGGTAATGTTGGTGAGGAAAAGGAAGTCGCGGATATATTACATGAAAACCTTTTTCGATTACCCTATTTCTTTAAGTTATGATACTATTTCAAAATTAGGTTTCGGGCGCACCTTTGTTTTGGGGTTAAGCTATATGAAAAGCAGGCTTTTTTCAATAAAGCCTGAAGAAAATCTTGAGGATTTTTTCATTAATCGTTTTGGGAAGAAGCTTTACGAAACTTTTTTTAAAGAATATACAGAGAAAGTTTGGGGTATTCCCTGCAATAAAATTAGTGCTGAATGGGGTGCACAGAGGATAAAAGGACTATCAATATCCAAAGCAATATTACATATTTTAAAGAAAGCGCTTACAGGTAAATCAAAGAATAAAGACATATCACAAAAAGATACAGAAACTTCATTAATAGAGTATTTTCTCTACCCTAAATACGGAGCAGGGCAAATGTGGGAAGAAGTAGCAGATATTGTAAAAAAGGAGGGGGGCGAATTATATCAAAATATTAAAGTCATAGGAATTGAGATTGATGGCAAAAAAATACAGAAGGTTAAAGCAAAGAACATAGATACCGGTGAGATTGTTGACTTTAGTGGTGATTACTTTATTTCTACTATGCCTGTTCAGGAACTGATAAATTCATTCAATACTAATGTTCCTGCTAATGTGAAAGAAATTAGTGACGGATTACTTTATCGGGATTTTATTACGGTTGGTATATTGGTTAAAAAATTACTTGTAGGGGATATATTGGATAACTGGATTTATATACAAGAACCCGGAGTGAAAATAGGCCGGTTACAGATATTTAATAACTGGAGCCCTTATATGGTTAATGATGCTAATACTTATTGGATTGGGGCCGAGTATTTTTGTAATGAAGGAGATACCATAAATAATATGTCTGATAGAGAGATGTCGACTCTTGCTGTTAATGAATTGTCTGAAATTGGCATGATTGATAAGGCTGATTTTTTAGATTCGATTGTGATAAGAATGCCTAAAACGTACCCGGCCTATTTTGGTACTTATTCCCGATTTTCTGAATTAAGAGAATATTTGGATGGCTATGAAAATTTGTTTTTAGTTGGTAGAAATGGAATGCATAAATATAATAACCAGGACCATTCAATGCTTACAGCTATAACAGCAGTAGATAATATTAAAAATAACGTGCCTTCAAGAAATAATATTTGGGAGATAAACACGGAAGATGAATATAATGAGTCGAGGTGAAATTATTGGTAACGCCGGATGAATAAAAGGTATAATATAATTCGTAGCCTGGCTTTATCGGCACTTTTTACCTTCATCTTTTTTATTGTTACACAGAAGGTTTACCGCTTACCTTTCTCTTATGGGGACGATCATCCAATAGCGGCTATGTTGCATCCTGAAAAGGTATCGAACGCATATAAAGCAGCATTTTATGGACATGAAACTGACCTGAAAGGTTTTATTTTAAGCGATATTCATATTGGCCGTTTTAGGCCCCTGAGTCGCAGTTACGATAAGTTGCTTTGTATAATATGCGGTAACAACACGCATCTTTTCCGTTTATCAAATCTTGTAATATTGTTCTTGTCGGTTTTTTTTCTGCTTTGCATATTTACATGTTTTGAGGTTGATTGGATCTCAGCATTGATTGTACTAGCCGTTTATGTCTTTGGCAGAAATAACGAAACGTGGTGGACACTTATCCCTCCTCCTCAAAATATTGGGGAGATGTTTTTACTTGCCGGAATGTATGTATGGCTGCGATACAGAAAGAAAAGGATAACAGGGTTTTATATTTTGCCGGCACTCCTTTTCTTCCTTGCTTGCATAAGTAAAGAGAGTTTTATTTTCTGTATACCTGTTCTGCTAATTACCGATTACTTTTTCTTTAACCCAAACAAGAGTTTATTTGCAAAAGAGTATTTGCTTTCAAGCCTTGCTTATGCCATTCCCTTTGCCTGTTTGCTTGCTGTAGTCCTGCATATTAAAAAAATATATTCTTATTCTTACCCTGAATCTGTATTGTCAATAGCAGGTTACAATACTTTTCAGTTTATAGGTGCCGCGGGATTTTTCCTGGCACCTTTAGTCTTATTGGCAATGAAAAGAAAAACTCTTGAGGCAAGATTTCTTGTAAAGCTCTTTTTTTTGTTTATTATTTGGGGCATTATACAACTTATTTTGCTTAAAGGAATAAAGCTCGATGACCAACATCACTACTTAATCCCATGGCTTATTTACCCATTAATATTAACTGCAATTGCGTTAAGCGAGATAAGGGGCATGTCAAGTAAATGGTTTACGACTATGCTGGTGGTTTATGGTATAGCAACTCTGTTGTTTGTGAAGAATACCTACGCCAATACATCTTCATATACTGCGCAATTGCAAGCCTATTATAATATGATAGATACCATTAAAAAAGATACAGCCACTTCTTCGGTTGTTTATTTGGGTGATAATGCCTGCGAAGGGGACTGGATAAATGGTACAAGGGTTATAATGGATAATAAGGGGATTAAAAAAAGACTCTATTTTGCTACTACTGCAAGCTGTATTCCGGAATGGGAAATGGAATACGCTGCACATTCCCCGCAAAATGCGTTTAAGCACATGCCGCTAGACAGTGTTTTTTATCCTGATGGTAAATGGATAATATTTGTTGAAAACCCAGCCAAAAATGGAATTGTTAATGACAATATAGTATTCTATAAAAGGAAGGACTCGAGCTTTGTGAAGATAAATGGTAAAGAGCAATATATTTCAGGTAGGTATCAATATTTTTCAGTCCCTTACCCGGGCCGCTCAATTGGCGATATGCTGAAGGGTAATTTTAATGCGGAGAACCGAAAAGGCTTTTATGGTATAAAGTTGTACGATTTAAGAATGGAGATCGAAGAAGAAAGATTCCTGCACCATGATGGAGGTTGTTAACCTTTGAAAGCCTCAGCATATTGCTGCAACAAAGGGAAAAATTCTCTGAAATCCTTCTCATATAAAGCAAAATCTTTCTCTAATTCATTAACTGCTTCATCCATTGGCGAGTAATACTTCATTCTTTCCGATAATCCCTTTAATGCTCGGCGTAACCCTTCTTTCTTAGCATAAGATACAAGCCAGTTGTATTTACTCATGTATGTCAATATGATTTTACTCTTTTCAGGCATATCGGTTTGATAAGAGCGAAGTATGGTGTAGGCTTCCTCAGCAAAAATGTCAAGGCTCTTGGTTGAATATTCTTTCCAATATAAAGCTAAGAAGTGGTCGTAGAACATATCAGTAATAACACCGGAGAACTTACCGTAGGTGGGAGCAAGGCGGTGTACTGTTTGCCTGTAAACAGGATGAGTATCTGAAAAAAAATCAATAGAGCGGTGCATTTGAATGCCTTTTGCAATGCGTTCGGAATAGTTGTTGAATGCTGAACCTTTTACTGAGTCGGCAATAAAATTACCTACAATCAAACCTTCATCTTCTCCTGCCAAATATAAATGCGCAAGGAAGTTCATGGTATTTAGTTAAGGGTAGGATCTTCTGGGAAATCAGCTACGACAGAGTATTTTCCACCTTTGCCTTTCAAAATCTCTTTCCAAAGGTTTTTGCTTGTGGCCTTAAAATGGTCAGTTGTACCGGGTATTACTATCCATGAATTATCTTTCAGTTCTTTCTTTAATTGCCCTGCTGACCACCCCGAATATCCTACAAAGAAACGGATGTCCTTGGGGGTTATCTTTTTAATATCAATAAGGTTCTTTAGGGTTTCATAATTGCCACCCATGTAAACACCGGGCATAATTTCAATACTGTCTTCTAATAACTTGGGCTTGGTATGCAGATAATATAACTGGTCGGAGTTTACAGGCCCGCCATAATACATTTCGTCATCAAACTCCGGGAAGTTATCAATAGCCTGGCTCGGTGTAACATTCAATTTACGATTAATGATAAAGCCCATGGTGCCTTTATCGTTATGTTCGGCTAATAATATTACTGCACGCCTGAATTCAGGACTGTCCATAAAGGGCTCAGCCAGTAGCAATGTTCCTTTTTCAGGTTTTTGCTGTTTTACGAATATCGACGAAAAATCGGTTACGTCCTTTGGCATGCTCCTCCTTATCGCTTTTTGTTTTCCAGCATTTCTAATGCTGCAACTGCAGCATCGGCTCCCTTATTACCATGTTTGCCACCGCTACGTTCTTTAGATTGCTGTAATGTATTAGTAGTTAAAACGCCAAATATAATGGGAATATTATGTGTTATATTAAGATTCATAATCCCATTTGCAACAGCCTCTGATATATAATTGAAGTGAGGGGTTTCGCCTTTAATAATACAGCCCAGGCAAAGCACTGCATCAGCCTTGCTGTCTTTAATAAGCCATTGCGCGCAAAGAGGCAGTTCAAAACTACCTGGAGCCTGCATGATAATTATGTCAGAGGCTTTTATTCCACTTTTTTTTAATACATCGAGTGCTCCCTGTAAAAGGGGTTCGGTAATATCGTTGTGCCATTGGGCAACAACAATACCAATTCGTTTGCCGGTTAAGGAAAACTTACGTCCTGTAGTTGTGTAAGTTTTAGCGCGCGAGGCCAAGAGGTTGTATGTTTATTGCGCAGTACCTGCTTCTACTTTAGCCCTGGCAATATATTTGTCAATATTCTGGGCTTCGGTACTGTTGTGGTATTGCGTTTTAATATTCTGATATAGGCTTAAGGCCTGTGCGTAATCGTGTTTTTGTTCGCAAACAAAAGCTGCTTTTTGCAAGAAGATTGGTGTTGTAAGATCGTTCTCGCTTCTCTTAATTGCTGTAAGATAGTCTTCTAATGCTGCGTCATTATGACCAAGTTGCATTTCAGCATCACCCATTAAACCAACTGCTATAGGGCTAACCATTACGTCGCCTGCGTTAAACTTGCTTAAGTAATCAATAGCTTTTTGGTATTCCTTCTTGCGGAAGTAACATACGCCAAGATAATAATTGGCAGTGTGGCCTATTTTAGTTGCGCCGTAATCGTCAGCAATTTGTTCGAACATAGGTATTGCTTTATTGATAGAGTCTATGCCAAACAAGCGTTGAGCAGGGAAAATAGCAACTTCAGCCTCTTGCTCTTGCCCGGGTAAATACCAGTACGTATATCCTACGTATCCGGCAATAGCAATAAGTACTATGGTAGCGATGGTAGAAACTCGCTTTTTGTTTTCCTGGAAGAAGTTTTCGAGGCGGCTCCATCTTTCTTCTACTCCGAGCAGCACGTCATTATTTTCGTTGGCCATTGGTATAATTACAATTTTAAAGGCTGCAAAAATAAGGTTTATTTGCAATTAGCCGCATTATATTGTAAGAAGTGTTAAATCATGCGTTTTAAACGCAGGGAATTACCTATTACAATAACATAAGAAAAAGCCATACTAAAGGCTCCTGCCATGGGGCTGAGGATGCCGGTGGCAGCCAGCGGAATAGTAACAATATTATATACAAATGCCCAAAAAAGGTTCTGTTTTATAACCCTTAGCGTTTTTTTACTGATTGTGAACACTCTTGGCAGTTGTTGCAGGTCATTATTACTAAGCAATAATACTTGTGCCGACTGCATGGCTATTTTGGTGGCAGCCCCTAACGATATACCTACGTTAGCCATTGCCAATGCAGGGGCGTCGTTAATTCCGTCGCCTACCATAGCAGTAGGGGAAGTTTTAGATAAAGCACTTATTCTGTCTAGTTTTTGGTAGGGGAGCTGTCCAGCATGTACTTCGGGTATGCCCAACTTAGTTGCTATTTCTCGACATTTCTCTTCCTTATCGCCACTAATCATTATTATGTGTATACCATCTTGCTCCAATTCTCTCAATGCTGTGGCGGCATTTTTTCGTATTTCATCTTCTAAGTCTATTGTTGCTAATAGTTTATCATCTTTAACCAGGTAAACGGAATGGCTTTTATCGTTAGTTAGTTTTTCTGCTGCTTTATAGGACCCAAGTATATATGTGTGTCCTTCACTATCGGTGGCTTTTAATCCAAGACCTTCTTCTTCTTGCACATTGCTGAGGATTATTTTGTTGGCCGAATCTTTTAAATGTGTCGTTATTGATTTTGCAATAGGATGGGTGGAGAAAGCTTCCATACTAAAGAGTATGTTTTTTATTTCTTCAGTTAGTGGATTAATTGCTTTTACTGCGAATGCTCCGGTGGTTAGTGTACCTGTTTTATCTAGGGCAATAGTTTTTATGGCAGCTAAAGCTTCCATAGTATCGGCACCTTTTATTAAAATGCCTTTTTTTGCAGCTTGCCCCAATGCTACCGCTACTGCAGTAGGGGTGGCAAGTCCCATAGCACATGGGCAGGCTACCACCAGTACAGCTATGCTGTTTAATATAGATTCTTCCGTAAACATTTTAAGCGCAAAGTGGCATATTAGAAAAGTAAGTAAGGCAATACCAAGCACTATAGGGACAAACACTGCGCTCACCTTATCTCCAATCTTCTGAATTTTTGGTGCAGAACTTTGTGCTTTCTTTACCATATCTATAATTCCCGCAACTACGGTTTCGTTGCCTACTTTTTCGGCACGCATGCGTAAATGGCCATTAACAACAATGGTTCCGCCTGTCAACATATCTCCGGTGTTTTTTATAACCGGTACACTTTCACCCGTAACCATAGCTTCATTTACGGAGGCTGTTCCTTCGGTTAGTACCCCGTCAACTGGTATGCTTTCGCCTTTTACTACTTGTAAAATGTCCCCTTTTTGCAGATCACGGTAATCTGTTTCTATAGTATCCTCATGTGCGTCGTGACTTACTATTTTGCGTGCTTTCTGTTTTTGTATCTTCAGTAAATCGGTAAGTGCTGATGTGGTTTGGCGTACCGAACGCTTTTCAATAAGATTGCCCACGAACACAAGTGTTATAATAGTGGCACAGGTTTCGAAGAAAGTGGAGTAGGGCATTCCCGGTGTGTGATGAAGCATTATGATGATGCTATATATAAATGAAGCGCAGAAACCAAGGGTGATAAGCACATCCATGTTGGGCGTTTTTACCATTAAAGAACCCCATGCGCTTTTGCCAAAATATAGCAGGCCCATTATAAATACAGGCAGGCAAAGCGAAAGTTGCACCCAATTATTATGGAGGAATTCAAATGGTAAAAACATATGCAAGAATAAAGGCAGGGTAAGCAGTGTTGATATTAAAACCCTTATTTCAAGCCCGTATGACACTTTTTCTTCTTTATCAGGTTGGGGCAAACTTGCAGCATATCCAAGATTATTAATGCTTTTTATTATTTTATTAATGTCTTTATGTTGCGGATTTGCAAAGGTGGCTTCGCAGGCAGTATAGCTCACATTAATATCCTCCATGCCCTGTTGTTTGAGGGTAGATGTTACCGTTGCCGCACAGCTATTGCAGTGCATTCCATTTACTTTTAATACTATTTCCTCAGTTGCAGTTTCCATATTATGCAAATATCGTCATTAATGATGTAAAGGACATTGATAATATGTTGATTAAGCAGTGTAACATATTTGTATGATTGTAGTATTGAGTGAATGGTATCTATTTGATTCTCTTTTAATTCAATAATTAGCGAATATTAAGAAATTGTTAACTGTACCTGCAGAGGCTAATCTAAACATATCTTTACATCCTGTAGTAATCCCCCTGATTATGAAAAAGACAAGAATATTGGTTGTGGACGATGATCCATTGGTACTCGATTTTTTATCGGTACACCTGAGTGAAGCCGGTTATAAAGTTTTTACAGCATCTAACGGGAAGAGTGCGATACACTCTGCGAAAAAAATATTACCTGAAATAATTATTTTAGATGTTATAATGCCCGAAATGGATGGCATTGAAACGTGCAAGGAGTTGCGCCTGTTACCTGAAACAAAAAATACATTAATAATATTTTATACTGCCCGCTATGAAAACTACTCTCAAATAGCAGGGCTTGATGCGGGAGCCGATGATTATATTACCAAGCCTGTTAATCCAAGGGTTTTAACAAGCCGCATACAGGCCATATTAAGGCGTAGATCACATCATGATGACACTAAAGGGTTTGTTAATGTTGGCGATGATGTAAATATTAATAGTGAGGGTTATAGTATTTCGGTTGGTGAGGAAGAATTTGTTCTTCCTAAAAAGGAATTTGAGCTACTTTCATTGCTGGCATCAAAGCCGGGTAAGGTTTTTAACCGGAAAGATATTTTACATAAAATATGGGGAGAAGATGTGCAGGTTGGTAACCGTTCTATTGATGTGCATATTCGCAAACTCCGTAAAAAATTGGGAGGTGATAAAATAAAGACATTAAGAGGGGTGGGTTATAAATTTGAATTGTAATATCATTCATTACAACGCCCGCTAATCACGTTAAACTTTTCAGGATAATCTGCATACTGAAAGTTAGAAGAGATAATAAGTTTTACAATGTCTAACCTACCATACTTATCTGTTTTGTATTTCCAAAAACTATAATTGAGCATGGTCCAGCCAAAATTGCTTGGCCTTCTGATAGCAGTTTTACTTCCAAAATAGGTAAGTAAACTATCCTGTAAATAAACCTTACCTAAGTTCATAAAGCCTTTTATGGCGCTGGCAAAATTAAGCACTACTATTCTGTCTCCCTTTTTCTTTTTCTCAATGGTTTCTTGTACTAATTCAAATTTTAGTTTTTCTGCCGGTGTGCCTAATTCCTTATATCGGTCCTGCACATAAATAGAGTAGTTTCTTAATTTACTTACCGGGTTAAGTACTCCACATTTTTTATCGGGTATAGTTAACGGTACGCCAAATGCATTGGTGGTATCTATGCGACTGAATAAATATATTTTACCCCGCATATTACCAAGCGTAGGCAAATTTGCATTGGCAGTATTATAAATGGGGTAGTTATTCGTTTTTGAAAACAACAGTGAGTCTAAAGCGGCATAGACAAGTGTTTTATCTTTCTTATTCCAATCATCTATTTTCAAAGTCATTACAATAAACTCGCTTTTATGTTTTGCCAGGAAATCTTTGCATTCATTTAGTAAAGATGGCAATGACTGATATTCATTAAACCTCATGGCGCCACCGAATACATTTCCGTGGCAGGTAACAAAACTATAATTGGCTCTGTGTTTCTTTACCTTTATTCTAATATCAAGCATCCGTATGCCGGAATCTAACTGGCCGGGAATAGAAATACTCTGGCATGCATAATGTGTCATTCTGCGCGAATTTATGGCTGCCGCATCATGAGCTCCGGGTATGTTAATATCTCCTATTGAAATGCTATCGGGTAAATGAGATAGCCAATCGGCATTGCTTTGAGCATCTACTCCTTCGGTTAAAAAGAGGATGAAAACAAGAATCCGTATAATTGAGAATGTTTTCAAGAATTTAAAACCTGCAATATAGAATAATTAATAAAAAACCCCCGGTGGCAAAACCGGGGGCCTTCAACATATGACAGCAAAATTATTTAAGTTTTGCTATCCCAAATAGGCCTTAAGCAGTTTGCTGCGCGATGTATGGCGCAGTCTGCGTACGGCTTTCTCTTTAATTTGTCTTACACGTTCGCGTGTAAGGTCAAATTTTGCTCCAATCTCTTCTAATGTTAATGGGTGTGGCACATCTATTCCAAAAAATAACTTAATAACCTCCTGCTCCCTTTCCGTTAAAGTAGAGAGTGAGCGCTCTATTTCTCTCTTTAAAGATTCCATAATTAACATACTATCGGCACGTGGCGAGTCGTGGTTTACCAATACATCAAGCAGGCCATTATTATCGTCTCCGTTGGCAAAAGGCGCATCAACCGATATATGCTTACCGGAAAGCTGCATGGTATCTTTTACTTTATCCATAGGAAGGTCTAACACCTGCGAAAGTTCTTCCGGCAAGGGTTCCCTCTCAAATTGCTGTTCTAAGCGCGAGAAGGTTTTATTTAACTTATTAAGCGAACCTACCTGGTTAAGGGGTAGGCGGACTATACGCGACTGCTCGGCCAAAGCCTGTAAAATACTTTGGCGAATCCACCAGACTGCATACGATATAAATTTAAACCCTCTGCTATGATCGAAGCGACTGGCTGCTTTAATAAGCCCCAAATTACCCTCGTTAATAAGGTCAGGCAGACTAAGCCCCTGATTTTGGTATTGTTTTGCTACTGATACTACAAAGCGTAGATTGGCTCTGGTCAACTTTTCCAGTGCCTTTTCATCACCCTCCTGTATTTTTTTAGCTAAAATAACTTCTTCTTCTGCCGTTATAAGCTCTTCACGGCTTATTTCCTGCAAATATTTATCCAGGGAAGCGCTCTCCCTGTTTGTAATCGACTTGGTGATTTTTAGCTGTCTCATTTATGTCAATTAAATGAATTAAAAACGGCTCTTTTTAGGTACGGCAAACTTATGAGAAAAAAACTTTTCCCATATACGTTTTACTCTGAAATTTTAGAACCATTTATTGGCTTAAGCTCCAAAGGCATAGTAGGCACGTGTGCCATTGGGGTAAATACCTTCAACTAGTATTCCGCCTGTTTTATTCTTCAATATTTTCTCAATATCAGCCGCCGAGTTAACTACCTGATGATCAACCTTTGTAATAATAAAACCTTCCTGTATTCCAATCTCCCTGAGCTTACCTTGTTGAAGCTGAACTACTTTAACACCGTTTTCAAGTCCAAGTTTACCCAATTCATCTTTGGAAGCGATTGAAAATGAGGCTCCAAGCTCAGATAGTGACGATGGGGATTCAGCAGCAGCCACTTTACCGGTATTGCCATCTAAATTACGAAGGGTTACAGGTATTTCCATCTGTTTATTGTCGCGGTTAAGAGTTATATTAACCTTATCACCTGGCCTCATACGTGCTATTTGTTCTTCAAGGCCAGCCACATCGTTCACATCCTGATCTCCAACTTTGGTAATAACATCACCTTCCTTAATTCCTCCTGCCTGTGCAGCTCCATTCTCAGTAACTGCATCAACATAAATTCCATTAGTGCTGCTTAAGCCTGCTGTTTTAGCAATATCAGCATCAACAGTACGTATAGTAACACCCAGGAAAGCACGTTGCACAGTACCGTATTGTAACAGGTCGGCTACAACTTTACGAACCAGGTTAACCGGTATAGCAAATGAATAACCTGTATATGAGCCTGTATTAGATGCTATAGCTGAGTTAATACCAACCAATTGTCCGTCGGTATTAACCAACGCGCCACCACTATTGCCGGGGTTAACGGCAGCATCGGTTTGTATATACGATTCTATTGGGTAGAGGTTTTTATTAGGGTCGTTAGGCAGAATATCAATATTTCTGCCCTTTGCGCTTATAATACCAGCCGTTACAGTTGATGTTAGGTTATAAGGATTGCCAACGGCCAATACCCACTGGCCCACCTGCATATCGTCAGAGTTGCCATAGGCCATAAAAGGAAGATTAGTAGCGTCAATTTTTAAAACAGCCAAATCAGTTTCAGGATCTCTTCCAACCACTTTTGCTGTATAGGTATGCCTGTCGCTCAGGGTAACTTCAATTTTGCCGGCCTGGTCAATAACATGGTTATTGGTTACAATATATCCATCGTTTGAAATAATAACTCCTGAACCGGTAACCATGCCCTGAACGGTATTCTGGTGCGGATTGCCATACATATAATCCCATATAGAGTTATATGAACGCGTATCCTGCATTTCTACTTTCGACTTTACGTGAACTACTGCAGGCACGGCTTTTTGTGCAGCCGAAACAAAGTTTATGGCGCTTTCGGCTGTAGGGGTGGTAAGGCCTGCAAATTTTACCGGCAAAGGGTTACGTATGTTAGCCTCAGCCAAAGAATTGTTATGTTTTTGAATATAAAAATGGTCAACTCCTATTGCTGCAATGCCACCCATTAAGGCAATAGAGAATACAGAAATAAAATTTTTGAATGTTTTCATAGTACTTTCATTTTTAAGTTCATGAGGCAAATATCGCCAAGATGCCTTTAAACATTGAAATATTTAACAATAATTAACAGCGGGACTTTGCTAACTTTGTACCCGCAAATTTATTGCGTGTTATTAAGGAAAATGAAAAACAGGATTGCCATTTTTGTTTTTGGTTTGCTGGCAGGTGTTGCAGTGGGCGTAATTTTTGATGTGGGCATTAAAACTATATTCAGGAAGATAAGCGAATTGCATATAAGCCTGAGTAAGATAAGCAGCCAGCAAGACAAGATATCACAACGGTTGGATAGTATACAGGGGAAATTAAAAGATGATAAGAAAAATACACCTATAGTAACTAAGGGGCCCCTTAAACCTGCATTGGCACAAGTGGTTTCTTTAAAAGGAGATTCTGCTAAATCTAAGACAAAGCTTGAAGATGATAATTCTATTGACAATATAGATTCTTCGGTTGTTATTGAAGGGCGCGATAGCAATATTGTAGTTATGACCAACCAATTGGTAAGTGTAAAATCATTGCCGCTTAAAAAAATGGATTCCCTTACCAATGTGCAAAAAGCAAATCACCGATCAGACTCTGCAATAGCATCAATGAGTAATGTAGAATCTGAGAATGATCCTGCATATTACCGGATAGAGTTTTGGCAATCGCCGTTGAACTTTAAGGGATATAAAATGAGCAAGGGTAAAATAGTTTTATACGGAATAAACTCAAATGGGGCAATGCGACTGGTTAAGTGGGATGATTCGTATTACCTTATGGCAAACCAAAGCGTTTATAAAGTAGTATACACCGACGATTATAAGCCATTTGAAAAGGTAGTGGATAAAACAGTTTTGAAGAAAATAATATTATGAAAACCACATTTTACAAATACCAGGGCACCGGCAACGATTTTGTGATTATTGATAATCGTGATGGTAAGCTTAAAGAAAACAGGCATAAGCTTTGGGCGCAACTTTGCGACCGCCGCTTTGGTATTGGCGCTGATGGATTGATGTTATTGCAAAATAAAAAAGGCTACGACTTTGAAATGGTCTATTTTAATTCAGATGGTAACGAGAGTTCTATGTGCGGTAACGGTGGTAGGTGTATAGCTCATTTTGCAAAAAAACTTGGAATTGTAAAAGGCAATAAAGCCCGCTTTATTGCAATTGACGGGGAGCACGAGGCAATAATAAAGGGCGATGTTGTAAAACTGAAGATGAAAGATGTAAGAACTATTACAGATAGAAAAACATATTGCACACTAAATACAGGCTCGCCGCATTACGTAGCTTTTTCAGATGATGTAATGCATACCAATATTGTAGAGAAGGGTAGGGCAATACGTAATAGTGCTGCTTTTAAAAAGGAAGGCATTAATGTCAATTTTGTTGAAGTGAGGAAGAAGGGTATTCCGTTATTACGTACCTACGAACGCGGGGTGGAAGATGAGACGTTATCTTGTGGTACGGGTACTGTTGCGGCTGCTTTGGTATTAGCTGCAAAGAATCATTCTACAGCAAAAGATCATTGCGAGCTACAAGTTATGGGTGGTAAGCTTAAGGTATGGTTTAATAAAACCAAAAATGGGTTTAAAGATGTTTGGCTCGAAGGGCCTGCAACTATGGTTTATACCGGAAAGGTGAAGATATAATTAGCAGATGGTATTTACGGAAGACAAGAATAGCTATTCTCTAAAGGTCAATCCTCTTTTATCTCCTGAGGAATTGAATAAAGGACTTTGGCTTGTAATGGCAGGTGTAAATGGTATTCCACCCCATATCGCATTAATAGCAGATGGCAAATATTATTCTGTTTCTACACGCAAGGTTGATATCGGTACGCCCATGGATAATTTCTTGAAAGCTATCAGCCGTCGTTCATTGCCCACGCTTTTTGTTGGCATTAACTCCATTAAAACAGAAGAGTTAAGTTCAGTATTCGAAAAATATCCCACGCTTGGTAATGGAGAACATTCTTGTCTCTGGCCGGTACGCGATTTCTTTGCTGAAACATTCTCTGCTGAGTTTTCTGGTTCATCACTTGTTTTTGAATTGCTGGCACTAGCTCAAACGCAAGGCTTGCTTAAAGAATGCAGATCATTATTTGTAGAAGAGAAAGGCACTATTACCCTCCCTAAATATACTTCAGAGCAAATACTGGAAAAGATAAATTCCATTTTAAAGGTAAATGAGTAAGAGCAAGATTGCGAAATATTTATTTGCGGGACTCTTTCTCTGTTTTGTTGTTTTTTCTGCAACCTATTGCCATAGCCCGAATCCTTCGTCAAAAGAAGCATTTCTTACTAAAATAGATAGTGCCCATCACTACCTTAATGTTAATGATACCGTAAAGTATGTAGGTGCACCAACCTGTATTTTGTGCCATCAGAATATTGGCGAATCATTTATGCATACAGGCATGGGTGAATCGTTTGATATTGCAACTAAGCAAAAGAGTGCGGCACAGTTTGGCCCGCATGTGGCAGTATATGATAAGTTCAAAGATTTCTATTACCACCCCTTCTGGAAGAATGATAGTCTGTATGTTTTGGAATATCGGCTAAAAGGTCGTGATACAATATACAGGCATGAGCAGCAAATAAATTACGTTATTGGTTCAGGCCAGCATACTAATTCGCATATCTACCGGGTGAATGGCTATTTATACCAGGCTCCTATAACTTTCTATACCCAAAAGGGAGAATGGGATCTGGCTCCCGGTTTTTCAGATGGGTTTAATTCCCGTTTTAGCAGAGAAGTAGGGTTGGAGTGCATGTCCTGCCATAATTCCTACCCTGAATTTACCCAAGGCTCAACAAATAAATACAAAAGCGTACCCAATGGTATTACTTGCGAACGTTGCCACGGAGCAGGGGAGATGCACGTAAGGGCAATGCAATTGGGTTATAGAGTAGATACGACAAAGAAGATTGATTATACAATTGTGAACCCGGCAAAGCTATCAGTTAATCTGCAGGTCGATTTGTGTGAGCGCTGCCATTTGCAAGGCAATGCAGTATTAAAACCTGGCAAATCATTTTATGATTTCAGGCCGGGAATGAAATTATCAGATATAGAAGATGTATTTATGCCAAAGTACACTGGTATGGAGGATGAATACATAATGGCTTCGCACTTGGCACGTATGAAGATGAGCAAATGCTATTTGAATAGTTTAAATGCAGGAAACAAAAATTCTCTAAAGCCTTATGAAGGTTCTATGACCTGTGTTACATGCCATAACCCGCATGTTGATGTAAGGAATGTCAGTGATAATTCATTTAACACTATTTGCCAGAATTGCCACGGCAAAAAAGTAACACAAGTGTGTACCGAAGATTTGGCTGTGAGACAAAAGGTAAATGATAATTGTATTAGTTGCCATATGCCTAAAGGGAGTACCATTGATATTCCGCATGTAATTACTACAGACCATTACATACGCATACCTATTAAGAATGAAGATAAAAAGAAGGTAAAAGAGTTCATTACTCTCTATGATGTGAGTAATGATAATCCCACTCCTGAAGCCAGAGGTATAGCTTATATACAACAGTTCGCCCATTTCGAATCTGATTTTCCATTGCTGCTTGATTCGGCTAAACATTATTTCCCTGACAATACTCCCGCGTTGGTCCGTAAAAACTTTTCTCCGCTTATTGATATTTACTTTTATAAGCAAGATTACCAGCATTTGCTTTCTTATGTGGGCATTATGCAGCCAAATTTTGTACTCGATAGCATGCTTGTGCATAAGGATTATGCCAATACCGATGCTTGGACTGCTTATAGAATAGGAGAAGCTTTTTACCAAATTAATAATGTACGTGGAGCGGAAGCGTTCTATAGAAAGGCTGTTGCATTGGCACCATATGTTCTTGAGTTCAATAACAAATTAGGGGCTGCTTTGGTGTTGCAAAATAAATTTGATGAAGCGGAGAAGATATACAATTTCATTCTGACACAAGACCCTGAGTTTATTTCAGCACTTACGAATAAAGGATATATACAATTGCGAAAAGGGAATGCTGAACAGGCCAAAACATTATATGATAAAGCCCTTGCTTTAAGTCCCGATGATAAACAGGCTATGATGAATATAGCGGGCTGGTATATATTTGAAAAGCAAATTAATAAAGCGCAGGAAAGCTTAAAAGCTGTTTTGAAAAAGTATCCTGATGAAGTGCAGGCGAAGGATTTATTAAAACAACTAAGTGCGCATACATGAAGAGGTTTTTAGTTTTTTTTCTCTTTATAAGTTCAATTTCTTCATTTGGGCAAAAGATTGATTCGGTTAGATTTCATAAAATGGTAGCCAATAAATTTGCCGCTAACGATTTGAGTGCTGTTTTTAAATCTGATCCGGAAGATATTGTTGGATTTATAGGAGATAATTATCAAAGGATCCAGATTTATTATAGTTCAATTACCAAAGACAAGAAGAATACGTACCTAGTTAAAGGGAAATCAATGGTAAAAAACAACATCTGCAATTTTTCAGGAACCATTGTAATAATGAATGTGACTGAGTCGGAAACTATTGCCGACACCAGCTTTATATTTAGCCTGGATACTATTAGGGAATGTTCTGCTAATGCACATTATTGTTTCAAGGAAGATTCTGCACAAAAATATAGCGGGATATTTGAGGGAGACATAACATCGCAATTTTATATTGATAGATTTTATAAAGTACATTTAGATGATTTGGAAGAAGAGGCTGATGGATATAGCAATAACCAGTTTCAGGGAACTTGGACAAGCTACGATAAAAAACTAAAAAAGAAATGTAATTGGGGCGATAAGCGTATACCCGATTGCGGAGACTTAGATATTGGGACAGGGGAGTTTATACCTGGCGATAAATATAAAAATAATGGTTGGGAGAGCTATTGTTGGTCTTGTACGGATGAGGAAGCTGAGAAGAATAATGTTGAATGGTGGAAATAATTAACCCACCAAAATACTTTCTCCAAATTTCTTCGAAACATTTATCTTATCTCCTTTGCCAACCTGTATGGTTAGCGAGCCATCAAAGGCAATTTTTTCAATAATCTTAAGCCTCGTTCCAATGCCCACGCCAAGTTTTTCAAGGTATTGAAGGAATTCTACCGAAGTGTCTTTTACGGCAGCTACCTGGCACGAACCGCCCGGTTCAACTTCTAATAACATAGTTTTGTAGGTGGTTGCTATTTTGCCATTTGCCTTGGGTATCGGGTCGCCATGCGGGTCATAATCAGGGTACCCAAGAAATTTGTCAAGCCTGTCGGCCAATTCCTTATTATGTATATGCTCTAATTGTTCAGCTATGTCGTGTATCTCTTCCCATCCATACCCTAACTTTTCCAGTAGGAATACTTCCCATAATCTATGTTTGCGTACTACTTCAATGGCAGTCTTGGTGCCTTTATCGGTAAGCTTAGCGCCTTTCTTCTTGTCATAGCTTATAAGCTTCTTGTCTGATAGTTTCTTTAGCATATCCACTACCGATGCGGGGTTGTTATCCAACATCTCTGCAATAGCAGTTGGGCTTATTTTGGCTGAACCCTCAAGTCCCAGCCTGTAAATGGCCCGTAGGTAGTTCTCTTCTGAAAATGTATGCATGTTTTTAGATAAGCGATGCAAATATAGTTTATTTGCTCTAAAATATAAAATTAGGCATGCCTAATAATTTATGTTAGTTATATAAAATATATTATTACATTTGCAACAAATAGGATATTGTGTCTTCGGTAGAAAAAGATAAAGTAGTAGAAAAAGCCTGGCGTAAGGATAACAAGGAGCATTCGCTTTCTGAAGTATTTTCGTCCGTTAATGTCCCCAATAAAGGTAGTTTCCTTAAAAAGCTTTTGGCTTTCTCCGGCCCGGGTCTTATGGTAGCAGTTGGTTATATGGATCCGGGTAATTGGGCTACCGATATAGCAGGTGGTGCTCAATTCGGTTACACCTTATTATCTGTTATATTTTTTTCAAATATTTTCGCCATTCTATTGCAATACCTTGCATTAAAGCTTGGTGTTGCAACTGAGCGCGATCTTGCGCAGGCCTGCCGTGACCATTATAGTCCCACAATTAGTTTTACCCTTTGGGTGCTTTGCGAAATTGCTATTGCTGCCTGTGACCTTGCCGAGGTAATTGGTTCTGCAATTGCTTTGAATTTATTGTTTGGCCTGCCTTTGGCCTGGGGTGTTGCCTTAACTGCTTTAGATGTTTTAGTTATTCTTTTTTTTCAGTATAAAGGATTCCGTTTTATTGAAAGTGTTGTGGCCTCGCTCATTTTTGTGATCGTGGTTTCTTTCATTTTTGAAATGATAAAATCACGTCCAGATATTTTTCCTATGTTGAATGGACTATTGCCTAAGCAGGAAATTGTGTTTAATCCTGATATGCTTTATATAGCAATAGGAATACTGGGTGCTACCGTAATGCCACACAATCTCTATTTACATTCAAGCATTGTGCAAACACGCAATTACCCGAGGACAACTATGGGTAAGAAAATGGCCATAAAATTTGCCCGCATTGATAGCACTGTTGCACTTATGGCCGCTTTTTTTATAAATGCAGCGATACTTATTGTAGCAGCTGCAAGCTTCAATACCAGCGGTCATAAAGATGTGGCTGATATTATGAGTGCACATAAACTATTAGCTCCTTTGCTGGGTACAACATTAGCACCAATATTATTTGCGATCGCTTTGTTGGCCTCAGGGCAAAACTCTACGTTGACAGGTACATTGGCAGGGCAAATCGTTATGGAAGGCTTTTTGCATATCCGTTTAAAACCATGGTTAAGAAGACTAATTACTCGTTCAATTGCTATTGTACCTGCATTAATAGTAACTATTGTATATGGGGCGAAGGGTACTACTAATCTATTGGTTTTCAGCCAGGTAATACTGTCAATGCAACTAAGTTTTGCTGTATTCCCATTAGTTATGTTTACAAATAGTAAACTTAAAATGGGTTTATTTGCAAATCACCGTGCTATGAAAATTACGGCATGGGCAATTGCAATAATAATTTTAGTGTTAAATGTTTAT
This sequence comes from Bacteroidota bacterium, assembly GCA_013289475.1. Lineage (GTDB taxonomy): Bacteria > Bacteroidota > Bacteroidia > JABEUT01 > JABEUT01 > JABEUT01. The sequence continues at coordinate 41,270 of JABCZW010000007.1, read as the reverse complement.
CTGGTCTACAAAACAATTTTAGGTTGAAATGAAAATAAGTACAAAACTTATCTGCGCAGTTTTGTTTGCCTTTATAGCAAATGCATCTTTTGCTTTACCTAATGATTCTATTAAAAAAGATACGGGCAGCGGCTGGACATTTCATTTCCAGATGACATCTATTTACCAATATCATGGCTATTTTCATGCGCCATACTCAGGGCATAACAGCTTGCAGGATACAATTGAACAGGATATGTCCATTACTTCAACATTTTTTATTGGCAGAAGGTTATGGAAGTATGCGGCCGTTTATGTTAATCCTGAAATATCGGGTGGCAAAGGATTTAGTGGCACCACAGGTATTGCCGGCTTCCCAAACGGAGAGATATACAGGGTGGGTAATCCGACTCCAGCGCCATATTTTGCAAGGGCATATTTTCAGCAATCATTTGCGCTAAATGGGAGCCATGATCCATATATACCCGATGATGTAAACCAGGTGAACCAATTTGTGCCCGATAAACGAATAACCCTGACTGCAGGTAAACTATCATTGGGCGATTTATATGACCAAAATCCATATTCTCATGACCCGCGCAGCCAGTTTATGAATTGGGTGCTTATGGATAATGGTGCATGGGATTATCCTGCTAATACACGCGGATATACCTATGCATTTGTTGCGCAGGTAATTACTCCTAAATGGTATTTAACTCTATCAGATGCCCTGGAACCCCTTGTCGCCAATGGCCCCGATATGGATTGGAATGTGTCAAAATCATTTGGCCTTACTTTAGAAACAGGTTATAAATATAAAGTCAATGATAGAGATGGCGGCTTTAGTGTTTTGCTTTACCTTAATCAAAACAGAGCAGGTAATTATGAAAATGCAATTGCAGATTATGAAGCAGGTAATACCAATGCCCTGCATATTGATTCACTATCAGCCTATAACGGAGATAAAAAATATGGCATTGGCATTAATTGGAACCACCCTATTGGTAAATATATTGGTGTTTTTATGCGTGCTGGCTGGAATGATGGAAAAACGGGCGCCTGGGCATTTACTGAAGTTGACGAAACATTTACTCCCGGTATAAGTTTTGATGGAAAACTATGGCATAGGAAGAGTGATACGTTTGGCGCAGCCCTGATTTTTAATGGTTTATCAAAACAACACCGCGATTTTGAAAATGTAGGGGGATATGCGTTCATAATTGGTGATGGTAGCCTACCGAATTACTCTGCCGAAGAGATTTTCGAAACATATTACCAAGCTGTTTTATTTGAGCATTTATACCTGGCGCTCGATTACCAATATGTGCAAAACCCGGGCTATAATGCCGACAGAGGGCCTGTGAACATAGGCTCTATTAGGGTGCATGTGGAGTTTTAAGAAAATTGCATTATTTCCTTACTTTTGTCGCCCAGAAAGATACAGGACATTATGAAACTCGATATACTTGCTTTTGGTGCCCATCCGGATGATATAGAACTCTCTTGCGCCGGTACGCTTATTAAAGCTGTAAAAGCAGGTAAAAAAGTTGGAATTGTAGATTTAACAGAAGGCCAATTGGGCACCCGTGGGAGTGCGGAATTACGCAAAGTAGAAGCAGCTAACGCAGCTAAAATTATTGGTGCATCAGTACGTGATAACCTGGGTATGATGGATGGTTATTTTAAGAATGACGAAGAGCACCGCATCAAGATAATTCAAAAGATACGCCAGTACAGGCCTGAGATAGTTGTTGCTAACGTACCGCACGACAGGCATCCTGATCATGGACGTGCATCTCAAATGGTTTCAGAAGCCTGGTTTTATGCCGGACTGGTTAAAATAGAAACGGAGTGGGAAGGGAAGAAGCAAGAAGCTTTCCGCCCGGGCCGTGTATTCTACTATATGCAGCACTTTAGCTACGATTGCAGTTTTGTGGTTGATACAAGCGATGAAATGGAGCAAAAGATTGAAGCTATTAAAGCATTCAAATCGCAGTTTCATGACCCTAATTCAAAAGAACCTGAAACGGTTCTGACAAATCCTGAGTTTATTCAGCATATCAAGAACCGCGATTCGGAGCTTGGTTATGCTATTGGTGCTAAATATGCTGAAGGTTTCCTGGCCCAGCGCAAAATTTTCGGAGTAAATAATTTATTTGACATTAAACAATGAAGACTACAGCGCTTACACAGAAACACATTGCTTTAGGAGCAAAAATGGTTGAATTTGCAGGCTATAATATGCCTGTTTCATATACGGGCCTTAACGATGAACACATTACCGTGCGTAATCTTGCAGGTATGTTCGACGTATCACACATGGGCGAATTTATTTTGAAAGGCCCCAAAGCAGTAGATCTTATTCAGAAGGTGACATCGAACGATGCTTCTGTGCTTTCTTCCGGCAAGATCCAGTATTCATGCCTGCCAAATGATAAAGGCGGCATTGTAGATGATTTACTTGTTTATTGCATGGATAAGGAAACGTATATGCTTGTGGTAAATGCGTCGAACATTGAAAAGGACTGGAGCTGGATCAAGTCGCATAACGATATGGGTGTCGATATGAAAAATGTATCGGATGAATATTCGTTAATGGCAATACAAGGGCCGAAGGCTACTGCTATTTTGGGTAAGCTTACACCGGTTGACTTAACCAAGATTCCTTATTACAACTTTACCATTGGTCAGTTTTGCGGAATTAACGGAGTTATTATTTCTAACACAGGTTATACAGGTGCAGGTGGATTTGAAATTTATTGCAAGAACGAAGATGCTGCTAAAATATGGGATGCCATTATGGATGCAGGCCGTGCTGACGGCTTAAAGCCAATTGGTCTTGGTGCCCGCGATACGTTGAGGCTTGAAATGGCTTTCTGTTTATATGGCAACGATATTGATGATACTACTTCACCAATTGAAGCAGGCTTGGGCTGGATTACAAAATTCACCAAAGCATTTACCAATTCGAAGGCATTAGAAGAACAAAAGAAAAATGGTGTAAAACGTAAACTGGTTGGTTTTACCATGATAGATAAAGGTATTCCACGCCATGGTTACGAAATTACCGATGCACAAGGAAATGCTATTGGTGTGGTTACTTCGGGTACACAATCTCCATCGTTGCAGCAGGCAATTGGTATGGGTTACGTGAAAACCGAATTAGCAAAACCCGATACTGAAATATATATTAAGATACGTGATAAGCTGATAAAGGCAGTTGTTGTAAAAACTCCATTCTATAAATCTGCATAAATGAAGAATACAATCGAAGTTTGTTTTTCACCCCATTCGTTTCCTTTATATCCGCATGAAGAATGCATAGTTGTGGTAATTGACGTACTTCGCGCAACATCATCTATGTGCACTGCTTTGCATTATGGTGTTGAAAAAATATTGCCTGTAGCTTCAGTGGTTGAGGCGAGGAATTTCCAATCGAGGGGATTTTTGGTTGCCGCAGAACGCCAGGCTCACAAGGTGGATGGCTTCGATCTGGGTAATTCTCCTTTTGAATATATGCAGCCTAAGTTAAAAGGCAAGATCATTGTATTTACTACTACAAACGGTACTCAAGCTATTCGCGTTGCACGCGATGCTTATAAAATTGCAATTGGTTCATTTTTAAACCTTACTGCTTTATGCCAGTGGCTAGCAGTACAGCATAAGAATATTATTTTGCTTTGTGCAGGTTGGAAAGACTTCTTTAATCTTGAAGATACCTTATGTGCGGGTGCAATTGCATCAAAATTAGACAGTACCGGTATGTTCGAGACCAATTATGACTCAACTATGGCATCCAAGTCATTGTATGAATTGGCACAAAAAGATCTTTATGGTTTTATGGAGAATTCGTCTCACTTTAAACGCCTTGCCAAACTTAACTTACAGGATGATATTAAATTCTGTTTAAAGGCTGACCAGGCTCCTGTGGTGCCAGTTATGGAAGGTAATTACCTCGTGCCATTGGGGCATAAGTAATTGGTTTACTTTTTCCAGACTAACTTATTCTCTTCATCATTCTCTAATTTGCCATTGTCCATAAGCCATTGCACGGTTTTGATTATTTTATCTTCACGCACTTGTTTAACGCTATGCACGAGATCGGTAAGCTCCATTGGTTTTTTGCTGAGCTTTTCTTTTAGCTGTGCCGCTATGGTTGCAAATTCCAGATCGCTTAATTCAAGCTTATTACGTTCCAGGCAAACATCGCAAATGCCGCAACGCACTTCTTCCGCTTCACCAAAGTAGGAGAGGAGTAACTCACTTCTGCATTTTCGGGTATTGGTTACATAGTGTATTACCCATTCCATTCGCTGTATAGCGCGTTCTTTCCGCTCAGTATAATTTGTTTTGGAAATTAGTATACTGCCAGGGTGCAGTGCCTCGTCGGTAAATATTATCTGTGGCTTGCTCGATTGTGGCAGGTATGAAATAACTGTCATTTTATCTAGTCGCTGCAATAAGCTCTTTATCTCATCTTCTTTTAGTGTAGATCGTTTAGCAAGGTTGTACTCATTTATGGGTACATAGTTGGTAAAAATGCCTTCGTAAGAGCGGAGTAATAGTTTTACAAAAGCATCGTAGTTTGGGTGTTCCACCTGGAATCGATACATGTCTTTATTACTAATCAACACATGTACCCTCGATGGCCTATAGAAAGATTCGGTTGCCATTATATAACCTTCCCGTTCTAAAAACTTTATACTATTAGCAACTACGCCTGCATCCATAGCAAAGTGCTGACAAAACTCTGTAATGTCAAAATCGTGGCTGCTGCCCTTACCAGAACCCATAGCCATGTTAAAATAACTACAAAGTGCTACGTACGTTTTTTTTATATCATCAACGGGTGGGAAAGCATGGTCAATGGTGCGTTCTAAATTAATTCTGTCGGCATCGTTATAAAGCAAAACAGCAAAAGCTTTTTTCTCATCGCGTCCTGCTCGGCCCGCTTCCTGAAAATAGGCCTCCAGGCTATCGGGTATATCCAAATGCACAACAAAGCGCACATTAGCTTTATTTATACCCATGCCAAAGGCATTAGTGCAAACTATTACGCGTATTCTGTCATTCAACCATGCTTCCTGCTTACTACTGCGTTCTGTATGCAATAATCCTGCGTGGTAATAATCAGCCGATACTCCGTTTTGTTTCAAAAAAATTGCTACTTCTTCTGTCTTTCTTCTGTTGCGTGCATATATAATTCCCGAACCTTTTACATTGTTTACTAATTTCATTAACCTTACCGATTTATCCTCTTCCTTTTGCACAACGTATGCCAGGTTCTTTCTTTCAAAACTTAATTTGATGGCATTCTCTTTTTTGAATTCGAGTTTTTGCTGTATGTCGGCAATTACTTCCGGTGTGGCACTGGCTGTTAATGCCACGACAGGTACTTCAGGAAAAAGTTTTCGTAGTTCAGCTATTTGCAGGTATGATGGGCGAAAGTCATAACCCCATTGAGATATACAGTGCGCTTCATCAACAGCAATAAAATTCACATTCATTTGCTGAACACGAGCAATGAATATATCCGTAGTTAGCCTTTCAGGTGAAACATATAGGAACTTGTATCCCCCATGTATGCAGTTATCGAGCGTAATATCAATTTCTCTGCTGGTCATAAACGAATGCAGCATGGTTGCCCGAATGCCTTTTTTTACCAGGAACTCCACCTGGTCCTTCATTAATGCAATTAGTGGACAAACAACTATACATATACCTTCTTTGGCAAGGGCAGGTATTTGAAAGCATAATGATTTTCCTCCGCCTGTTGGAAGCAGGGCAAGGGTATCCTTACCTTCCAGTGCAGAATTTATAATGTCTTCCTGTAAGGGGCGAAAGTGAGTGTGCCCCCAATAACGGGTAAGTATTTGGTTAATGCTTTCCATGCGTGCGTCATTTGCCGCCCTGGTGTTGCATAATTTGCACCATCATATAAAAGAGTGGTACCGAATTCAGAAAAAGGCTTAAGATCATCATGCCTGCCGGTTGCTGCTTTAAATTAAATTTTTGTGTGAAGACAATATTAGCACAGCAGAGTATGAAACCCAAAAATCCGGCACCCAATGCAGGGAAGATAAACATGGGTTTGCTTAAGCACCCAATGGTGAATAGTACTGCAAGCGCACCCATTACCAGTGAGAAATTAAAGGACCTTTCAAAAAAGCGTTTCATACTTATTTTATTACCAGTATCTTATCAGTTTGTAATCTTTTGTTGTCTACAACCAGGCTATAAAAATATGTACCTGCAGCCATGCCAGCTGCACTAACCGAAACAGATCCATGAGGATTTTTTAGTTCAATGTTTTTAACCTGTTTACCATTAACATCATAAATAGTTATAGAGGCATAACAGAATTCTTTTACCGATGAGAAATCATAATCGATCACGGCACCATCCTTCATAGGGTTAGGGTAGGCATTAAGTGTAACTGCCGGTGCTTGTATGGAAGGAATACTTAATCCAGCACAGCCCGTGAGCATTTTAAATGCATCTACTTTGCCATAGCCATACGAATTATTCGGGGTTGCCCCTGTGTATGCATCTTGGTCGGCGCAGTAAATAATTGCATTTTTTACTTCAATATTGGTAGCGGTTGGATGCATTTCTAAATAAAGCGCGGCGGCTCCCGCTGTTCCTGGGCTAGCGGTAGAAGTGCCGCCATCAAAAGTATGCCATGCTCCTGTATCAATTTTATTAGGTGCATAAGTTATGTACAAAGAGCGCAACGGGGTAGCTAATACCGACATACAAAAATCGCCGGGCGAAGTAATGTCAGGCTTAATCCTGTCATCTCTTGTAGGACCCACACCTGAATAAGATGTAAGCTCTCCCTCATTAATTGTAGGGCCATAAAGTGCTACCATTGCGGTATCATAATCAATAAATGTTTTACGGTTAAAGAAGTCACCAACGGTAATTACATTAGGTGAACACTGAAAACTGCTGCACAGCGTCGAAATGGTATCAGGCATTTTATAATTTTTTATTTCCGGAAATTCAATAGCAGTAGGAAGTCCTGAGTTAACCATTGGTGTTGGGTCTGGGTACCAGCAATCTATCTTTCCTGTACCGGTAGTGATAAGGCTCCAATAGTATGATGAGTCATTTCCAATTTTGCCAAACTGTGTTGAATCTGGTAGAATTTGAACCTGAAGCGAGTATTGACCACCCATTAATTCTGTATAAGAATTAACAACACCAATAGGGTTTCCATTGGTGTTTTTCAACGTATCAGTTATAAATTTACCAAGATTGGTTAAAACGGTTGCAAATGGAGTATGTGTTATTGTAGAGTAAGGAGCAACTCTGTCAACTCCAATAGCAAACTGCACTTGGCGGAAATTAGCAGTATCGGCCCAGGCATCAAAAATTATCTGACCATTATAAGAATAGTATTGAAACCAGGTAAATGAAGTATCGCCCGGTGTTTCTATGTGCTGAACGTGATAAGGAACAGAGCTTTCGTTACCCGCTGCAGCTACAAATACCCTGCCGGGTTTTGCTGTTATCATACTATCTATCATAAGTGCTTGTAGATCTTTACCATCATGCGAACCGTCATAATCACCGAGGCTGGCATTAATTACACAAGGCTCTCCAATTGCACTTGCTTTATTATAAATAAAGCTTGTAGCATCTGTCATCTCAGTGGCAGTTTGAACACTGAAGTTAAAAGTAACCATCATAATATCGGCCTCAGGGGCTGCACCAATACATGTTCCATTCGACCTGCCATTACCAGTGGCTACACCCGAAACGTGTGTGCCATGTCCATATTCCAGGCCAGATGAAGAGTCCATGTAAGTAATTGTTGTGGCATTATTATGTACCAGTGCCGTGTCTAATGTTGCTTTGTCCCATTCTTGTCCGTAACCATAGGGGCTGGGCGTAAATGAATTAACTGACTTATTCATATCCCAGATAGATAATATACGGCTTTTACCAAGGCTATCTAGAAAATCAGGGTGAGTAAAGTCAATACCTGAATCAATCATACCCACTATAACTCCCTTTCCTTTGTATTCCTGCGTAAGCGGAGACATTCCCATTTGGGCTTCTACAATATGAGCATGTGCTCTCATTGTATCGTTACAGGCCTTTATATGAGGCGGTGCTCCTTCCATACGTTTTACTGAATTGCTTATGTAAAAAGAAGAAAGTGATTTTAATGGTATGCGTATAGCAGCTATGTTGCCATAAGAGTATTTAAAAGTGCCGCCGCATTTCTGCACTAAATCCTGTATTCCTACAATATTGCCCTGTACAAGTACCTCAATTACTTGAGAGCCGTCAATGCGGTCTTGCGCCAAGGCAGCTTGCTTTTGAGCAAGATAAAAGTCAAATTTAGTGGGCGCCTGGCTCATTGCTGTTAATGAAGCAATAAGAAGAGTACAAAGAGTAAATATCTTTTTCATTATATATGATTTATACTCTGTTAAACAGAGCAATAAGTAGTAAAGTTAGTAAAAAATGAGATATATCTATGAATACAAGCTATATGCCTTAAGCAAGAGTTTTCAGAGATTCCTGGCACTCTTTCAGGCTTATTCCAATTTCCTTCAGGTTTTCAGTTGTGTCAACATATTTTAATTGCTTCAGGCCCAGTAAATTTTCACGTGATATGGCAAGTTTTATGCCAATTGTTTCAGTAAGGGAAAGTAAAAAATACTGAAGACCAAAAGGAACTGAGACAAAAGCAGGCTTTGTGTTTAGGGTGGCACAGAGGTTGGTGTAAAATTGTTTGTAGGTTAACTTTTCAGGTGATGCAATTGTAAGCAAACCTGAAATGTTTTTATCTATGCAGTTATCTATTGCTTGTGCTAAATCTTCTATCCATATGGTTTGCATAGATTGCTGCCCACCAGAAATAATAGGGATGAGGCTTTTCTTTTTTAAATAATCACGCATTTGCCCGAATAATCCTCCATTGCCAAGTATAAGTCCGGGACGAATTACCAAGTCATTAGGTTGGTTAAATAGCTTCTCGCAAGCCCATTTTTGTTTTAAGTAAATGGAGAGGGCTTTTTCATTAGATGATATACTGGAAATAAAAATATTCTTCTTTACTCCCGATTTGCGACTCATTTCAAGCAAGCTGGTGGTTCCGTTAATATTGATATCCACCGAATTTTTAGCATATGCGCAGTGTATAAAGTAATCTGCTCCTTCAAAATATTTCTGCTCCGGATTTAATGAAAGATTATGGCTAAAGTATTCTACTCCTTGCAGTTTTTCTTTCGGCTCATTATGTACTAATGCCCTCACCTTCCAATCTTTTCGACTAAAGTATTTAACCAGGTTTGAACCCAGAAAACCATTTGCACCTGTAATAACAACTATTGGCATGTCTAGTTATTTAATGCGTTTAGTGCTGTTAAATGAGCATTGGCCATTATAGATAAAGTTATACCCTTGGCAGGTAAATAGGTAAAACCAGAACCATCGGCTACAAAAACATTTTTGGTATTACATACTCTTCCATTCGGGCTTAAATGATGTTCTTTTTCTTCTTTATTGAAAGGCAGGCAACCGGCGTAGTGTATACTTGAGCCATAACCCGGGTCTATTTTTTTGAGCATATAGCAGCCTAGTTTGCGCATAGTGGCTGCATATTCCTTCTCGCGTTTATATATTTGTTTTAGGGCATTTTCATTTAAAGCATATTCTGCTTTCAACTTATCTCCGGTTATGGAATTGTTATCTTTTACAAGTTCAAGGTATTTACTACCGGAGCCATTATCCGGATGATGTACGCCCATAACTGAGACAGCTGGTAAAAGGGTTTGCATTATTTTTCTTCCTTCTCTGAAGTTGAGAGGGACTTCTTTAATAGTGCGGAAAAGCATAAGTGAGTTATAGCTATATATAGATGCTGCTCCAACATCCATATTGTTCTTTTGTGCATCATAGAATAATGCTAATTGCGCAAATGCCATTCGGGGTGCATTATTTGTTTTGCCTAAACGTGATGGTTGTATTTGAGCAAAATACTTGTACGGGTTGCATAAAAGCGGTAATCGCTTTGTTTCGTTTGTTGAAGAACGTAATACAATCCTTGCTGTGCCGAGAGTGCCCGAACAAAGAATAAGTTTTTTACATCTTATTGTTTTCTTTTCATTAGCAATTGTATCTAAATAACTTACAATGACCGAATGACTACTATTGGAGTAGCTTAGAACAAGTGCATTTGAAAGGTATTGAAAGTTTGGCTGTTTTTTTAATTGTGTAACCGTAATAGATGGCCTATAAGCAGCGCCATTGTCGGCGTAAAAATCCATTTCGTTGTAATCTATCGCATTTCTCCCATCTTTCTTTTCGGTAAGTAATGCAAGGGCAGGCTTACCCATATAAAAGCCTTTTGCATTCAGGCTACTTTTCGTTTGCTTGTATTTTTCATAAATATTTTTACTGTTACTGTCTATCTCCACCGCTTTCTGAATGCCTTTTAATTCTCCTGATGTATATGGCGTGGCATCATCTTTTTCTCCGCTTATTCCTATACGGTTACAAATAACACCATAGGCTTCATTCATTTTGTCAGCAGGGAGACCAGCAGCTTTAAGTTCGTTCTTTGAGAATACTGCACAATTCAGTCCCCATGCATTACCCAGCCCACCATAGCTCAAACTTTCCATAGGAAAGAATGTTTCTGATATAAGTGGCAATAGTTTTTCTGTATTCTTAATTACATATTTACGGGCAGGGGTTAGTTGTGCACCCGTGACTGTTTTGCCAAGAGAGATACCCTCATAATCTTCACCCAGCCAATATTTGTATTGTTCAGTATCATTTTCACGAATAGAGTTGAAGCTTTTTTGAGGAATTAAGTTGTTATACTTAGAGTCATTTTCACCTACATCAAGCATTAGTACTTTAACACCTTTTTCCAAAAGTGTTTGCGCAGCCATGGCTCCCGTGCAGCCCGAACCTACCACAATATAATCATGTTCTTGTGCTAAATCCATGGCAAGAGAATAAGGCCTGTTAGAGTGTTGAAGGCTGCTTTTATTCCAAGTCCTATTAGCTGTAAGAATGGACTTCTCTGCTCTTGGGGTAGAAAATGTTTTGCATAGTTGGGGTCGCTTTCAAGTATGGCAAGCATAATATAAATCTTCTTTCTAATTCCACTTTGAGGGCTTTGCAAAGCCAGTGCTCCATCTATCATACCTATGATAAATGCGTGGTTTAGCATGAAATTGAGCCTTTGGTCCTCATTTTCTGAAAGGGTAATGTTTAACTTTTGTTGTGCCTTGCTATACAGTTCAATAGACTGCGCATCGACATCCTCACTGATAAGATAGCGGGTAAAAGCAATGGCTTCTCTGGTCAATTGTGCTTCGTCAACGGTCTGCATTTGGTATTAGGCTGTGAAAAAGTAAAGATAAATGAAAAACTAAACCCGAATGCCAATAGCCATTACATCATCAATTTGAATCATGTTGCCTTTCCATTCTTCAAAAGTTTGGTTTAATGTTTCTTCCTGCTCATTCATCTTTTTACTCTGAATAGATACAAGTAAATCTTTTAGCTGATTTTTTGAGAATTTCTTGCCATTCTTGCCACCAAACTGGTCTGCAAAACCATCACTTAAAAGATAAAGGGAGTCACCCTTTTGTAATGAAATTTTATGATTAGTGAAGTTAGCTTTATTATAACCAATATTAATACCAATAGGTAACTTATCTCCCATAATTGTTTGAAGTTCTCCATTTTTAAATATATGTAAAGGAATATGAGCACCGGCGTATTGTAAAGACGAATTATTGTTTTCGAAGATAAGCAGAGCTATATCCATACCATCTTTATTTGAATTATAGGAGGTTGTTTGATTGAGCTGGCGAATAACCATTTCTCTTAATTGGTCAAGAATTTTAGCCGCAATTGGTTCTTTGTTATTGTTTACAATTTCATTTAAAAAAGCATTCCCAAGCATACTCATAAAACCTCCGGGTACGCCGTGGCCAGTACAGTCTGCCAGGGCTAATATTATCCCGTTTTCGGTTTCCCGGTAAAAATAAAAATCGCCACTTACAATATCTTTGGGTTTAGATAAAATAAAGAGATCTTTAAACTTTTTAGCTATTTCTTCTTTTGGGGTTAGAATAGCATGCTGGATTGTATTGGCATATAAAATACTGTCTTTTATATCCTGATTCTTCGTTTCAATTATTGCTTCATTAGCTTTTCGCAGTGTGATATTCCTGCATATCCCTGAATTCCTTACCAGGTTATTTTTTTCATCAAATATAGGCGATGATTTTTCAGCTATCCATTTTATTTCTCCATCAACGAGTATGCGATATTCAATATCGTAACCAATGCCAGAATCTACTTTCGTGTTGGCGCCTATAACAAGGGCAAGGTCATCTTTATGGACAATAATTTTCATGCTTTTGCCTGAATAGAAAAATTCCTGGTCCAGCCCAAATAAGGTAAGACAATTCGGGCTGATATGCTCATATTTTTTTTCTACAATGTTATATAAGTAAAATACATCGTTTATTGTTTCAGTAATAAGTTTGAATTTATCTTCTGCGGTTTTCTTTGCTGTTATATCTCTGCAAATGCCTGAATGCATTACCATAGTGCCTTTTTCATCAAAAGTTGGGGAAGATTTCTCCGCTATCCATTTTGTTTTGCCATTAACTATTAACCTATATTCTATTTCATATGGCCTGCCTGCCTGTACTTCCTCATCGGCCCGGTATATTATTGGCAAATCGCTTTCTAAAACAAACGCATTCATACTATTGCCTTTATAAAACCATTGTTGGTTAAACCCAACTAAATCAACACAGTTTGGGCTTATGTATTCATATTTTTTATCGCGGATATTGTATAAGTAAAAAACATCATTTATAGTTTCTGTAATAACTTTAAATTTGCGTTCACTGGCTTCAAGTACCTGGTAAGCGGTTTCAACTTTTTTGTTCTTAAGTTCCAGCTCACGGTTCGATCTTTTCTCCTGCATGTTCCACCTGTAAATGACTATGAAAAGGACTAGTATGAGCAGAAATCCTATAATAAAGGCATTTAAAAGAATGGTTTGCCTTGATGATTCAGCATTTCCTTTTAATATTTGTGCGTCTTTTAATAGTAGTGTTTGCTTATCAAGCTCTTTTTCTAGGTTATGCTTAAGCCCTGAAAGATTATAGTCATGCTTTGCCTGCAATGCCCTCTCCGAGTCATTATATAAAATAGTATTCTGATAAAACTCATTCGATTTCTTTAAATCTCCAAGCATTCGGTAGTCGTATGAAACGCCTTTAGATATATCATATCTTACATCGAAGTTGTTTTTAAATGTTAAAGCGTTCTTATATGCTCTTAAATGATATTCCAGGCCTTTCTTAAAATCATGCTTAAAGAAGCTATAATCGTTACCCAGCAGGTTACATAAAAAAGTAATGTTTTCAATGCTGTTTACTTGTTCTGCAATTGCGAGCCCCTTCAATCTTAGTGCCATTGCAGTATCATTCTGCCCCAGTAAATTATATACCCGTGATGTTTCATTTAAGGATGAGGCAATTTCTTCATATCCTCCAACTTTTTCACGCATATGAAGGCTTTTAAGATAGAATTGAAGGGCCGTTCTGTTACTTTCGTTGTTGCCTTGAAAGATTGTTTCATAAATATTACCCAAGGCACTATAGGCGTAGGAAGCGGCAATTTCATCGCCATTTTTTTCTGCCAGTTTTAAGCTTTTATTGTAATATGCTTCTGCAAACGAAGGATCATCGGGCCTATAGATATATCCGATATACCTGTATGCGCTAATAAGTACTTTTTCTTCTCCTTTTTTTTCCGCTATTTCTACACATTTAGTAAGGTACCCTAATGCAATATCCGGATCTCCGTTAAAAAATGCGCTGCGACCTATATCCATTAACATCAGGGCAGCTCCTTTAGGGTAATCAGTTTTTTCGGCTATGTCAAACCCCAGGCGGGCATAATTTACAGAATCAGTTTCCTGGTATAATTGATGCAGTATAAGGACCTTAGTGCTATCGGCATTAGCTGATTTTAGAGCATTTTTTAAGGAATCAACTTTATTAGGCGCAGAATATGCACTTACATTGAGAAATATAAGGAATACAAGAAGAAAGTGCGCATAACCCTTACGCGTAAACAATATATATTTAATAATAGTGGCCAAGCAAGTTTTATTAGAATTCCCAGTATTCTATTCTTAAACTGTTTAGTTTAAGCCGTAGTTTGTAAAGTAAAGATATAAAAAAACGCCAGATTACAAACTTTGCTACAGAAACGTTTAACCTTATGCTATTTGAAAATGAATGGTATTTTTGTCCCCGATAATAAAACAGTAATAAGTTATATTTTGAAACCTTCGATACCTAAAGGCACCCGTGATTTTTCACCGCAAGAAATGGTGAAACGTAATTATATATTCGATACCATAAGACAGGTGTTCCGTAATTATGGCTATTTGCCTATAGAAACCCCAAGTATGGAGAACCTCGATACCCTTATGGGTAAGTATGGCGAGGAAGGAGATAAGCTGATATTTAAGATATTGAACAGCGGTGATTTTTTAGATGGTGTAAAGGATAAAGATATAAAAGCAATGAGCTCTAAGGAGCTTACTAAGCATATTTCCGAAAAAGCTTTGCGATACGATTTAACTGTTCCTTTTGCCCGTTATGTGGTTCAACATCAGAATGATATTACATTCCCGTTTAAACGTTACCAGATACAACCCGTTTGGCGTGCCGATCGCCCGCAAAAGGGACGTTATCGTGAGTTTTACCAGTGCGATGCCGATGTTATTGGTAGCGATTCTTTATTAAACGAAGTGGAGTTGATACAAATAATAGATGAAGTATTTAATAAACTTGGCGTGCCGGTAATAATAAAATTAAATAATCGTAAGGTATTGCAAGGTATAGCAAACGTGTTTGATGTTCCCGTTGCAGAAATAGCTACCGTTATTGATAAGTATGAAAAGATTGGAGGAGAAGGTGTAGCCAAGGAGTTAAAGGAATATGACTTTAGTGATGCTGAAATAAATCAATTATTCAGGGTGCTATTTGAAGGGGAAGCAATTAGCCAGGCTGTATTTGAAGAAGGGAATAATGAGGTAAACAAAATAATGACTACTTGCCAAAAGCAATTGAAAATAACATCTAAAATTGAACCAGACCTTTCATTAGCAAGAGGATTGAACTATTATACCGGTTCAATTATTGAAGTGAAGGTTGACAGGAATAAATGTAAATCGGAGTTTACAAGTAGCATTTGCGGTGGTGGCAGGTATGATGATTTGACAGGCATATTTGGCTTGCCAAATATTTCAGGTGTGGGAATTTCATTTGGCGCCGACAGGATATATGATGTAATGGAAGAACTAAATAAATTCCCTGAAGGGGTTACAGGCACTACTAAAGTAATGTTCGTGAATTTCGGGGAAAAAGAGGCGCAGTATTGTTTGCCTATAGTTGCTGATTTAAGAAAGGAGAATATAAGTACCGAATTTTACCCCGATGCTGCAAAGTTTAAGAAACAAATGAGTTATGCCAATGACAAGAAGATTGCCTATGTTGTTTTTGTTGGTGCCGATGAAATGCAGAAAGGTGTTTTGAAATTGAAGAATATGGCTTCGGGAGAAGAAAGAGAAATTTCATCTGGGGAATTAATAAAACATATTGTATGAAGCTTTTTGCAATAAACGATAAGATAGATTTTGCTACTATAAAGGGTATTCTTGGTGATAAGGCACGTATAGCGCTTTCCGAAGATGCAGAGAAGCGAATTAATAAGTCGAGGAAATACCTGGATAAAAAACTCGTCACATCCGTTACCCCGGTATATGGCATAAACACAGGTTTTGGTTCATTGCGGAATGTTAAAATAAACCCTAAGGATTATAGCCAGTTACAAACTAACCTTTTGCTTTCGCATGCTTGTGGTAGTGGCAACGAGGTACCTGCTGAAATTGTAAGGCTAATGCTGATACTAAAAGTGCAATCACTCAGTTATGGGCACTCGGGTATTGATATTAGTACGGTTGAAAGGCTAATAGATTTTTATAATAACGATATTCTACCAGTTGTTTATGAGCAAGGTTCATTAGGCGCTTCAGGCGATTTAGCGCCGCTGGCCCACCTTTGCTTGCCATTGATAGGTGAGGGAGAAGTTTATCATAAGGGAAAGAGGAAAAGTACAGCACAATTATATAAGGAATTAAAATGGAAGCCGCTTGCACTTAAACCTAAAGAAGGCCTTGCTTTGCTAAATGGTACACAGTTTATGGGAGCTTATGGTACTTGGTTACTATTACAGGCACAAAAACTTTCCATTACAGCCGATACCATTGCTGCTATGTCATTAGATGGATATGATTGCCGCCTTGAGCCATTTTCAGAACTAGTTCAAAGGGTTCGTGCGCATAAAGGGCAAAAGGAATGTGCTGCATATATTATGCAAGTAATGAAAGGAAGTAGAATTGCATTGCGCAAAAAATCAGATGTGCAGGATCCTTATTCATTCCGCTGCATACCACAGGTACATGGTGCTATAAGAGATGTTATAGAGCATGTGCAGAGTATTTTCCTGAAAGAGATCAATTCAGTTACTGATAACCCGCTTATTTTTCCGGATGAAGACGAAATTATATCCGGCGGTAATTTTCATGGCCACCCATTGGCAATGGCACTCGATTATTTGTGCATTGCCCTTGCAGACCTTGGTAATATTTCAGAACGAAGGACTTATAAAATGATTTCAGGTAAAAAGGATTTACCTGTGTTCCTTACTAAAGATGCCGGTTTGAATTCGGGCCTTATGATATTGCAATATACTGCGGCATCAATAGTTAGCCAGAATAAGCAGTATGCTACACCTGCTTCTGTTGATAGTATAGAATCATCTAACGGACAGGAAGACTACGTTAGTATGGGTGCCAATGCAGCGACAAAGTGTTATAAGATTCTCCAGAATGTAAAAACTGTCCTTGCTATCGAGCTTATTAATGCAGCCCAGGCTATTACTTTCCGCAAGCCCGAGAAAACTTCACCAGTATTAGAGGCTATTCATACTAAGTTTCAAAAACAGGTTCCCTTTATTGATAAGGATAGGGTAATGTATGAAGCTATAAATAAGAGTGTGGCTTTTATTGAGAGTGGCGCTATTTAATCCCTTTTACAGTATCTTTTATTTGAGTCGGTAATGCAGCTAACCCTTTCCTTGCATCTTCTTGTTTTGGGTTAAGCTGCAAGGTTGCTCTCCAGGCATAGCGGGCAGAATCATACTGTCCTAATGTATAGTAAGCTCCACCAATATTATCCCACAGGTCAACATTGGTGTTATCTGAAAAAAGCCCCAGTTTTAATTCATGTAAAGCCTCCCTTAATTTACCTTCGGCGTGGTATTGCAGGCCTTTTGCTAAAAACGCTTTACCTAATAGTATTCCTGTTCCTTCCAGTGGAGGATAGTTGACATTTATAACTTTGGCGCTGTCCCAATACATCTTAGCTAAATCAGGATTGCCCAGATTTAAATAGCAGGCACCAAGGTTGTAATAACTTACATCGTATGTTTTGTAAAATACAATTGATCTGCGCAGGTAAAAAATGGCCGTGTCAATTAATTCCTTTTTATGCGCTGCATTACTGCTGTCTAATGAAAGCCTTATATAGCCTGCTCCTGCATTGCCATTTGCCATAAAACTATTTGGAACTTTTTTTACATCGGCAATAAATAAAGTTGTATCATTTTTCCATTCAGTATTGCGCTTCAATGTTTCTGCTCCGCATAGGGCAACCAATATTATTACAATTGGAGTTATAACCAGTTTTTTCTGTACAGGTGTTAATTTCTCAATAAGTTTAAACAACCCGAAGGAAATTAAAATTACAAACCCAAGTGAAGAATGGAACACCAGGCGTTCTCCCATAGTTGCACCAATATCAAACCCAATGTTCGATACCAAGGCAATATTTGCCAAGAAGAAGAAAACCGGGAAGGCCAGTATATTTTTCTTTATTGCCAGTTTTATTCCCCATGCTGCAAGAGATATATAGATTAGTATTGAAACCCAAACAGAAAGATTTGAAAAATCGTGATACGCAATTTGCGCATAAGAATAATCGGCAGAAAGAGGGCAGGGGAAGAAAAGCAAGCCAATATATTTTCCTAATACAAATATTTCAGTTGCTATCTTCTGGATTGGTGTGGCATATAAGTAAGGATTAGTAAGTATCCTGTCGTTTTGCAGGCTGTGCGGTATGCCTACCGCTGAAAAGCGAATTAGTAGATAAATTACAGCTACTGCATAGTACGGAATTCCTTTACGTAAAGACTCAATGGGTTTTTCGTTGCCCAGGAGGTAAAATAGTAAGGGCAATAGAAATATTAAAGCTATTGCATATTCCTTTGCCAGCAACGCAAACAAAAGGGAGGCTGTTCCAATAATTAGATTCGTTATTTTTTTTGTTTCAATATACTTAAGGCTGAAGATGAACGTGAGCATAATAAGTGTGAGTGATAATATCTCATCAAGACTTTTTACGTTGGCAACAACCTCGGTATGTAATGGGTGAATGGCGAATAGCAGTGTTGCAATAAACGCAATGTCTTGTCCAAATGATAGCTTCTTTAAAAGGTAAAAGGCCAGAAAATAAAAAATGGAAAGAACACATAAGATAAATGCCAATACACTAATAAAATGCCTGGTGGCTGGTGATTCTCCCAATAGTTGATGCTCTATAGCAAATATTACAACCGATAAGGGGCGATACCTTCCTCCTGATAGTTGCTGGCTATTGCCTGCATGCATATACTTGTTAAAGCTGTCATAGGTATCGGTAGTCATTATTTTTTTTATGCCCGAAAAGCCCTGTTGTACATAATTGTTACCGGTAATAACCAGAGTGTCATCGAGTGCATACTGGTTGCTTGTGGTATTTATGTAAAATACAAAAGCAATAGCAGCAAGTATTATACATTTTATATTAAAACTAAAATTAAATACTCCTGAAGGTTTTACAGATATTGGAGTACCTGGTGGGCTTTTCTTTTTATTCATTTATGCTACTTGATTCCATTAACCGTAGTAGTTGGTGCCGGCAAGTTCGAGAGTCCCTTCATTGTTATTGGCCCTAATCGTCTTGTTAGTGCAGTATCTTTTTTTGATTGTAATAAGGCATTTGTGGCATTCCATGCATAGCGTGCAGAATCCCATTGGTTTAAAGTAAAGTATGCTCCGCCTAAATTATACCACAAATCAGGGTTGGTGTTGTCAGCCTTCAGGCCATTTTTCAAAGCAGCGAGAGCCAGGGGTATTTTGCCTTGCTGGTGTAGCATTTCTGCCTCATCCATATACGATTGGCCAAGAAGTGGATAATACTTCTTTAAGCTAGGATGGTCAGGGTAAAGCTGCTTTGCTATATCCCAATATTTTTTTGCTGAATCAGGTATGTGCATCTTGTAATAAACAATACCCAGATTAAGGAAGCTATTAGTATACTTAGGGTGCATGGCAATCGATTTGCTTAAATACTGAATAGATTTATTCAGGTATTGGGTCCTTAACTCATTGCCTTTTTTGCCCGTGTCTTTTATTTGTTCATACATATCTACATAGCGGGCGCCGGCATTACCGTTTGCCATAATACTGTTGGGTACCGTATTTACATCATGAGTAAATAAAGTAACATCGTTCTTCCATTGTGGATTCCTAATGATACATTCAACACCACAGAGAATTACAACGGCAGCAGTGGCTCCTATAATTAATATGTTTTTCCCTTTAAATGAAGGACTTCTGAAGACTCCGTAAGATAAAAGCACAACAAAGCCTACTGATGAATGAAATGAAAGACGCTCGCCCATAGTTGCGCCAATATCTATTAATAAGTTAGAAACCATAAAAAGGTTAGCCAGGTAAAAGAAAATAGGGAAGGCCAATATTTTTTGTTTTGATAATAGCTTAAATGCCCAATAAACAATACCCCCATAAATTATTATACATAACCAAACCAATGGATTAGCAAGGCTGCGGTAGGGCAATTGATTGTAAGAATAATCGGCAGAAAGCGGGTAGGGGAAGAAAAGCATGAAAAGATATTTGCCCAATACATATATCTCTGAGCCAAGTTTTTGTGTTCCTTTAGCAAGCATATAAGGGTTGTTCAATATTTCATCGCTGGGCACATTGTGCGGCACACCAACCGATTTAATGCGAATTGCGAGGTAAAGAATAAATACTCCTATATATGGCAATGTGCCGGAAATGGCCTGCATAAAGTCTTTTTTTGCAACCGTATAAAATAGTAGTGGCAGTAAGAAAATAAGCATGAGTGCATATTCCTTAGCTAATAGGGCAAGTAAAAAGAACAAGGAAGCCAGGTAAAGGTCGCTACCCTTCTTTTCGTTTTTCTCTGCTTCGGCGTACCTAAGGGCAAAAATGAAGGTGAGTAGTATAAGAATAAGTGACATCATTTCGTCAAGGCTCTTAACGTTCGATACCACTTCGGTGTGCATAGGATGAATGGCAAATAACAAAGCTGCCAGGAAGGCAATATCTTCCCCCTTTTGAACATTGCTTAACAGGTATTTATGCAGAAAAAAGAAAACGACAAAAATACAAGCCATATATGCCAATATACTTACCAGATGACGTAATGATGCAATGCGCTTCATGTCTTCAGGTTTCTGATGGTCAACATCCTCTCCAAAAAGTGAATGTTCCATTGCGAAAACCACAATGGATAAAGGCCTGTATCTACCACCGGCTAGCATTTGGTTAGCATTCATCTGGTGGTAATAGCTATAATAAGCGTCATGCGTCATTATGCCTCCTATTCCGCCAAAGCCTTGTTGTACAAATTCATTTTGGGTAATAACAATACCATCGTCGAGGGCATACTCATTATTAATTGAGTCGGCATAGAATATCAGACCTAAGGCCAATAATATGATGCACTTTACCTGGAAGGAGAAATTAAATACCGGCTTCTCTGTTTCTATTTCCATTAAAGATAAATCAATTTAAATTGAAGCCTTTTTATAAAGCTTCTGTAGTTTTTACGTATATTCTTGTCCAGCATACGTATGTCTTTATATTGTTGAAACATTTCTATCAATATCATATCGAAGGCTGAACTTTCAACAAAATTAATCTCTGATTCGAAACCACAAACACATAACGCACCGGTAGCCTCTAAAAATCTCTTAATGGTCTTTTCATCAGTGTTAAGAGTCTGGCAACTTCCAAAGTGCAGTATTTTATCGTGACAGCTATCGTGTAACATATCTCCAAGCTCATCGAGGGTAACAAATTCCTTACCAACCTGAATACTTTCAGGCTTTCCATGAAAAGCAAAATACGCTATAGAATAATTAGAGTATTTTTTTAATTTCCAGAGTGATAAGTAATATTCCAGGTTCTCCCGGGTGCCACATTGTTTATATATGTAGTTTATACTCAAATTTTGTTGTAAAAATGTAAGGGCTGCTGCTATGCTTGAATGGTCGCGCATATCTTTCTGCCAATCTCCTTCTAAACAAAACACATTCTTTTTGTAACTCTGCGCTAATCCCATAGTCCTTTTATAAGTCAGGCAAAAATAATGGTAAAAAAGCGGCTGTAATACCACTATTAACTTATATTTGACTGAAAATTAACTTTTTTTTCGAAAACCTGCCCATGAAGGACTTGGACAAAAGGCTTGAGATTATTTATAAAGAAGTCGAAAAAATTTTATCTTTGCAAGGCGAGTTGCAAGATATAATAAAGAAGCTTAAGACTGATAATCAAGAGCTTGTAAATAAAATGAAGGTCTTGGATGAGCAATTAAAAAAAGCCAGGGAAGCCGGGGAATCGGCCCAGCTGGAGAAACAAAAACATAACACACAACATAATCAGGGAATAAATAATAAAATAGACGAACTCTTAAGTGAAGTAGAGCGATGTATTACATTGCTGAAAAATTAAGCAAACTAGCAGAGATACAGTGAAAACCAATACAATAAAAGTAAATATCTCAGGCAGGGAATACCCGGTAAACGTAACACCAGATACAGAGGCAGCCATGTTAAAGGCAGTTGCCCTTATCAATGAACAGGTGAAAACGTATTCTTCCTCCTATGCTATAAAAGACCCGCGCGACCTATTGGCCATGTGTGCGTTACAGCTTGCTTTTCAGCATATTGAACAAGGAAATGCAGTACAGTTTAACGAAAACCTTGAACAAAAGGTTAAGGCTATAGAAAACGTGTTGCATTTAGTTAAGTAATAAGGCTTCTTCTTTTAAGGGTTCATTAAATAAACATCTTATGAACCTAGATATAGTAACTATCATTGTAATCGCCGCCGCCGCAATTGTTGGCCTGGGGCTTGGCATACTAATTACAGCCACCATTATTCGTAAGAATATTCAGAAAAAAGGTCAGGAAATATTGAAAGATGCTGAAAGGCAGGCGAATACACTTAGAGATAAGAAGATGTTGGAAGCAAAAGAACGTTTTTTGCAGCTTAAAGCTGAACATGAGCAGCAAACTAACGAGAAAAACAAGAATATGAACCTTTCTGAAACTCGGATAAAACAAAAAGAACAGGCTGCATCGCAAAAACTAGAACAGGTTCAGCGTAAGGAGAGGGAAATAGACACCTTGAAAAATAACCTTAACGAACAGATTAAAGTTGCCGGTATTAAAAGCGAAGAATTAGCTAAGATGCATCAAAGGCAGATACAACAGTTAGAAGTTATGTCCCAGATTTCTGCCGAAGATGCAAAAACACAGCTTATTGAATCCTTGAAGTCAGATGCTAAATCCCAGGCTACTGTACTTATAAAAGAAATAGTTGATGAAGCTAAGCTTACCGCTAACATGGAAGCCAAGAAGATCATCATTCAGTCTATACAACGTATGGGTGTTGAGCAAGCTGTTGAAAATGCCGTAGCTGTATTTAATATTGAAAATGACGAAATGAAGGGCCGTATCATTGGCCGTGAAGGACGTAATATACGTGCACTTGAAGCTGCAACTGGTGTTGAAGTAATAGTGGATGATACCCCTGAAGCAATTATTATTTCATGTTTTGATCCGCTCAGGAGGGAAATTGCACGTATGGCTTTACATCAACTGGTAACCGATGGACGTATTCACCCTGCACGTATTGAAGAGGTGGTTCAGAAATGCCGTAAGCAATTAGAAGATGAAGTTGCCGAAGTAGGTAAGCGTACTGTTATTGATTTAGGATTAAATAATCTACATCCTGATCTTATCAGGCTCATTGGTAAAATGAGATACAGGTCATCATACGGACAAAATCTATTACAACACTCGAAAGAAGTTGCCAACCTTGCTGCTACTATGGCGGCTGAATTAGGATTGAACCCTAAGGTTGCGAAACGCGCGGGGCTATTGCACGATATTGGAAAGGTACCGGATGAAGAGCCTGAGTTACCACACGCAATATTAGGAATGAAACTTGCGGAAAAATACAAGGAAAAGCCTGAGATATGTAACGCTATTGGTGCCCACCACGATGAAGTGGAAATGACAAGTTTATATTCACCTATTATACAAGTGTGCGATGCTATCTCTGGTGCACGCCCGGGTGCAAGGCGCGAAATGGCCGAACAGTATATTAAGCGTTTAAGAGATCTGGAAGCACTTGCATTAACCTATAAAGGTGTTGAGAAGACTTATGCCATACAAGCCGGAAGGGAATTAAGGGTAATTGTTGGCAGCGAAAAAATTACAGATAAAGAAGCAGAAGTACTTTCGTTTGAAATAGCTCAAAAAATACAAAACGAAATGACTTATCCTGGACAGGTTAAGGTTACTGTAATCCGCGAGACAAGGGCTGTTAGCGTAGCTAAATAAATATTACCGAGATATTTGGGAATTGTATTTCAAAATGCGGTTATATTTACAAAGGAATACTTCCGAGTGTAATTTATGACCAAAATATTATTCTTAGCTGACATAAATTCGCCCCATACCGCAAAATGGGCGCTCTCACTCGCAGCTAAAGGGTTTGAGGTAGGTATCTTCAGCCTTAATAAAAGCACCTCTACCTGGTTTAAAGGCAATAGTAATATAGAATACCTTTCTGATGGACTTGGCTCTGATGTGTCAGCAAAAAAAGAGGTTCGGAAAATCAGTTATTTAAAAGCTATTCCTGCGCTTAGAAAGATTATCACTTCCTTTCAGCCTGATATTGTTCATGCACATTACGCAACAAGTTACGGTTTGCTCGGATCGTTTTCAGGGTTTCATCCTTTTGTGCTTTCTGTTTGGGGTAGTGATGTATATGATTTTCCAAGGAAATCATTTTTGCACCGTTTTTTGCTTAAAAGGAACCTGAAAAAAGCTGACGCAATTTTATCTACAAGCTATTCAATGGCTGAAGAAATAGCAAAATATACAAGCACTAAAATTGACATTACTCCATTTGGGGTAGATATGGATGTATTCAAGCCTCAAAAAGTAAAATCGTTGTTTAATGAAGGTGATATAGTTGTTGGGACAATAAAGTCACTTGAAACAAAGTATGGCGTTGAGTTCCTTATTGAAGCTTTTGACATATTATGCAAAAAACATGTTGATTTGCCATTAAAACTACTTATTGTTGGTGGTGGTTCACAGGAAGCCAAGTTAAAGAAGATGTCCACTACTAAAGGAATTCAGGATAAAGTGAAGTTTATGGGACGTGCCGCTATAGAGGAGGTGCCCATGTATAATAATATGCTGGATGTATATGTCGCTCTTTCAGATTCTGACAGTGAGAGTTTTGGAGTTGCAGCTATAGAAGCAGCTGCTTGTGAAAAACCTGTCGTAGTTTCTAATGTAAGTGGTTTCGCTGAAATTGTAGAGAATGGAACTACAGGGATAATTGTTCCAAGAGCCAACCCTAAAGTTGCAGCAAATGCAATTGAAAAAATTATTTTAGATAAGGAACTTGCCAGGCAAATGGGCGAGAAGGGAAGGGAAAGGGTGGCGGAGCGTTACAACTGGTCATCTAATATTAACGATATTATCCAGATATATAATTCTATATTGAACAAGTAAAGAATGAGGTTGATCATACTCACTCAATATTTTCCACCCGAAGTAGGCGCGCCACAGAACCGCCTATATGAAATTGCAGTTCGTTTAAAACAGAAGGGAGTAGATATAGAAATTCTTACAGCTATGCCCAATTATCCTAAAATGGAAATACATGAAGGATATAAGGGCAAATGGTATTTAAAGGAAAATATGGACGGAATGACCGTTCATCGTTCATGGATAAGGGTGAGTAAAAGCAAGGGGATGTTTTCACGCCTGATGAGTTATTTCTCATTTGTATTTTCTTCAATGTGGATAGGTGTATTTAAGCTTAGTAAAGCAGATTACCTAATCTGCGAATCACCTCCATTGTTTTTAGGTATGTCTGCACTTGTATTGAAAAGATTCAAACGTGCCAAGCTTATTTTTAATGTGTCAGACCTTTGGCCAGAAACGGCAGAGAAACTCGGATTAATTGAAAACAAGCTCCTGCTTTCTGTTACAAGAAAATTGGAAGAGCATTTGTATAAGAAAGCCACCCTTGTAACAGGGCAAACACAAGGCATTGTGAAAAATATAAAGGACAGGTTTCCTTCTAAAGCACTTCATTGGTTACCTAATGGAGTTGATGTGAGTTTTTATGATGAGCAAAAGATAGCAGGTAAATGGAGGGCAGAGAATGGTTTCGGATCAGATGATTTTTTGATATTATATGCAGGAATTATCGGGCACGCGCAGGGTTTGGAGATAATACTGAAAGCAGCAGAAAGGACTAAGGGATACCCTGTTAAATGGATATTGTTGGGTAGCGGGCCTGAGAAGGAAAAGTTAATTTCGATGAAGGAACAAATGAAAATGGATAATGTTTATTTCTTTGAGCCATTACCTAAATTAATTATGCCCGGTGTATGGAAATCGGTTGATGTTTCGCTTGTACCTTTAAGGCGTATTGATTTATTTAAGGGTGCTATACCATCAAAAATATTTGAATCGGCAGCAATGAAAAAGCCAATATTACTTGGAGTAGAGGGCGAGGCAAAAGAGTTGTTTATTGATGAAGGGAAGGCAGGGCTTGCATTTATTCCCGATGATGGAGATGATCTTGCCGCAAAAGCCATGCATTTGTATAATAATAGGGCAGAGATAGCGGTATTAGGCGAAAATGGACATAAGTATGTAAATGTTAGATTTAACCGCAATACTATAGCGGAAAATTTTTATGAGCTCCTTTCAAAGATAAATGATGGCACAAGTAAGTAAAATAAAATACTGGTTTTTATGCCTTGTGCCATTTGTAATGTGCATATTCCAGTATTATGCTGCATATCCTATTATTGGATATGCATTGTTTTGGCTTATTGAAGGGGATTTAAAACGGAAAAGCAATGCTGTCATTAAGAACAAGGTTGTATTGCTCTTTGTCATACTTTATTTGCTTTATGTTATCGGATTGTTGTATAGCTCAGACTATGATGATGGGTTATTTAATCTGCAGGTTAAGTTGAGTATTATAATATTTCCCTTGCTTTTGGTTTCTGAAGGAGAGATGGATATTAAAAAGCAGAAGATGTTTATATATTCATTCATTTTTGGTTGCGTAATTACAGGTTTGATTTATTTGGGATATGCCACATGGAAATTTGTATCCCAGGATATATATGAGTTCCAGTATATGAAGTTTTCGATATTCCTTCATCCCAGCTATTATTCTATGTATATAGATATGGTGTTTTTATTCATTTATTATCTGTTTGCAAACGAAAAAGCAGTACTGAGCAAGATTGAAAAAAATATGCTTTTGTTTTCTGTCTTCTTCCTTGAATTAATCCTTGTCTTGCTCCAATCGAAAATGGGAATGTTTATTTCAGCTGGATTGCTTGTTGTACTGCTGGCGAAATATGGTTTAAAGCATGGTTACAAGGCACCGGGAATTATTGCTGTTAGTATGGCTGTTCTATACTTTCTTTCTTTTCATCTTTTTATAGGCGAACGCTCAAGAGTGGTAAGTGCAGCTCATATAATTGCAAATAATCAAACCAGTGCAGGCTCGGTCGAATCTACGCAAGTTAGATATTATGTATGGCATTCGGCACTTGCAGTAATAAAAGCTCATCCGGTAATAGGGGTAGGTACCGGTAATGAAGCTTCTGCCATGGTAACACAATATTTAAAAGATGGTTATACGGGAGCCGCAAAGGAAAACCTTAATACCCATGATCAATACTTGCAAACAACAGTAGTGCTTGGTGTGATAGGCTTGTTAGCTCTTCTGGCTTGCTTCTTGTTTCCATTTATTAAATGCGTAAAGGAAAGAAGGTTTATATATGGTGCTTTTCTGGTTATAGTTGCTGCTAATTTTTTGGTTGAAGCTATGCTGGAGACGCAAAGCGGGACAATATTCTATGGACTCTTCAATTCATTGCTAATGTTTAATTTCGTAATCTAGTTTTTTACATATGATTAGCTTTTCACCTCCGCGAATAGATGATAAAATAGTGCAGGCTGTTGCTGAAGTATTACGTTCAGGATGGATAACCACCGGCCCAAAAACAAAACTTTTTGAAAAGAAGATTGCGGAGTATTGTGATGCACATTCTGTATTGTGTCTTAATTCTGCTACCGCAGGATTAGAGCTTGCATTGCGATGGTATGGAGTGGGACAAGGTGATGAAGTTATTTTGCCTGCATATACTTATGCTGCAACCGCCAATGTAGTAATGCATTGTGGCGCCACTACGGTCTTAGCCGATATCAATAAGGATGATTTTAATATTTCTATTGCCGAGATTGAGAAAAAAATCACAAGCAAGACTAAAGTAATTATGCCTGTTGATTTTGGTGGCTTACCATGCGACTATAAAGCAATAATGAAACTGGTAGAAGCCAAGAAGGATAAATTTGTAGCTAAAGGAGAGAATCAGAAAAAGCTGGGGCGCATGCTTATATTATCTGATGCGGCACATTCTTTTGGTGCAAAATACTATGGTAAAAGAACTGGGGTATGGGCAGATATATCGGTATTTTCATTCCATGCAGTGAAGAATCTTACTACAGCAGAAGGTGGTGCTATGACATTTAATTTGCCTGCCCCGTTCGATAATAATGAGATATACAAAAGTCTTTGTATCAGTTCCTTGCATGGACAGAACAAAGACGCACTTGCTAAAACTCAAAAAGGAAATTGGAGATATGATATTATTGAGCCCGGCTATAAATGCAACATGACCGACATAATGGCTGTTATAGGAATGATTGAGTTGGATAGGTATGAAGATGATACATTAAAACGCAGAAAAGCAATTATAGAATCATATCAAAAAGTTTTCTCCGAATATAAATGGGCAGAAATACCGGTTTTTAAAGATGTAAATAGGGAATCATCGTATCATTTGTTTCCATTGAGGATTAAGGGTATTAGCGAACAAAAAAGAGATGAGATCATTCAAAATATATTTAATAAAGATGTGTCAGTAAATGTGCATTTTATTCCATTGCCTATGCATAGCTTTTATAAAGGCATGGGGTATAATATCAATGATTATCCGGTCGCTTACGATAATTTTTCAAGAGAAATATCTTTGCCTGTTTTTTACGACCTTACTGATGGGCAAGTGAAAACGGTTATTGATGCAGTTGTGAAATCGGTAGATGAAGTTATTGGATGATTAAGCGACTGTTCGATATAATATCTGCACTAATTGGTATTATAATCCTTTCCCCTTTTTTGATGATCATTGCCTTACTGGTTGTAATTGATTCCCGTGGAGGAATATTTTACAGGCAAATTAGGGTGGGGAAGGACACGAGGCAATTTAATTTACTAAAATTTCGCACGATGTATGCCGACTCTGATAGAAAAGGATTACTTACAGTAGGCATGAGAGATAACCGGATTACGCGCATAGGCTATTCTTTACGTAAGTACAAACTAGATGAACTTCCTCAATTATTTAATGTGTTAATTGGTAATATGAGCATAGTTGGGCCTCGCCCTGAAGTACCAAAATATGTGGCAATGTATAGCGATGAGCAAAAGAAGGTGTTGAGTGTTCGACCGGGAATTACTGATTATGCATCGATTGTTTATGCGAATGAAAATGAGCTTTTGGCAAATGCAACCGATGCTGAAGATGTTTATGTGAATAAAGTAATGCCTTCTAAACTAAAGCTTAATCTTAAGTATATAGATGAAATGAGCTTTACAACCGATATTGGTATTATACTAAGGACAATAAAAAAGGTATTCTAGGATTAATTTAGAAAGCAGGGCAGTTGAATGTTCTTCCCATGATAATTCTTTCTTTTTTAGGGCGAAGCCCCACCTTCATATACGTTGGAAGTTTTGTGGTTTTTAAAGTGAAATCCCGTTCCTTGTGCCAGAATTTATGAAAGTCAATAGTTATTTTTCCCGTTAAGGTATCAGGAACCGTTATGGTGAATTTGCCACCGGAATCGGAGCGTGTTACAATACTCGTGCCTTCAATTGTAATATTTACATAAGGAATCGGCACACCTGTTTTTATGTCGGTAACTATACCGCTTATTTGCTTTGGATTTGTATTCTGCTGGTTTTCTTTATTTGCCTTATGTTGATAGTTGGTATTGTTAATGGGTATAGGTACGGGTACTTGCACAGGTGATATAACCGCTTGATGGCTTGCTTGTGCATTTGTTGCTGTTGCCACACCCGCCAATAAAACGGTGCCAAACATGGCTTTACTTAAAAACGAATTGTTGTTTTGAGCAGGTATTGCAATAGGCCTGTTTACCTGGTATTCAGTGAACCTTCCGCAAAAAGAACCTTTTATGTTTTTTAATACTTCAATTATCTCCCGGTCGGTGAATTTTGAAAAATCTATAACCGAAGAATTACAGCTATCGCAGTGGCGGCCATTTGTTTTCGGTGTCATATCATCCCAGGCTTGAGTGCAGGGCTTGGGAACAGAAAGTTGTATGCTCTTTTGTTTTGCCATAATCTTAGAAGTATGCACCCATAACTACTCGTTCACGGCGATGTTTTTTCTTTAATGCTATTTGCAAATTGGTTGGATAATTAACTGCTTTAATGTTTTCTGAAGCTGAATGATATCCACGTTTTGTAATTGCAAGTTTGAGTTTCGATTTCTTTAAACTATCCGGTACTCGTATAGAAAATGTTCCGGCCGAATCGGTATAAGCATATAAATTGGTTCCCTCAATAATAACAAAAACGTATTCTAGGGGTATCCCGGTCTTTGATCTTCTTATTGTTCCTTTTATTATATGTGAAGTATCTGCTTCCTGAGATTTATCGTGCTGAGAAACCATAGAACTTGGCGGCTCGGGAATGGGCACCTGCACCGGGGCAATAGTTTGATGTATGGTTTGGGCATTTACAACTGATGTTATGCCTGCAACCAAAACTGTACCTAGTAATGCTCTTTGCAGAAATGAACTTCCATTTTCAATAGGAAGTATAAGTGGCCTGTTTACCTGGTATTCGGTAAACCTTCCACATCCAAGTGGGTTATTCTTTATAAAAGCAGCTAATTCTTTATCGGTATAATTAGTGAAGTCAGTAACAACCTTATTACAACTACTGCAATGCTTGCCATTACTATTCGGGGTCATTTTGCCCCATTTCTCATGGCAAGGGCTTTTTACAGATATAGTTATGTCTTTTTTCTTGCTCATCAAGTGGGTTTTGATAAGCGAATATAGCAAATGAGAATGAGAAAAACAAGGATGTTATCTTGATACTCGCATCTTGCCCATTATCTTTCTTTCTTCCTTATATTCCATGGCAACATTCATGTTAATGGAGTGCTTTCCGCTTTGAACAGTCTTTTCGACGATTTTATGAGCCCATCTGTAAAATTCAATTTGTATTTCTTTATTGCACATGCTGTCGGGCACATAAATCTGATACATGCCGTTAGCATCGGTCTGTACATAATTAGGGGAACCTATAACTTCAACGTAGGTATCAGCAAGAGGTTCTTTTGTTTTTGCATCAATCACCTTTCCATGTATAAGCTTTTTTGAAGAATCTTTTACAATTTGTGGTGGTGCGGTGGTTACTATTACTGGTGATACTATATCGTTCTTTGCAGTGGTTGTATCATTTATGGGTGCAACTGAAGGAGGTGTGGGTACAGGTACTTGTACAGGAGCAATAACCTTATGTGTATCTTGCCCGTTTGCGGTTGCAACTATGCCTGCGATTAATGCTGTTCCTACTAATGCTTTTGACAAAAACGAATTATTGTTTGTTGCCGGTAAGTATAGAGGGCGCTCAACCTGGTATTCATTAAGTCTGCCACATACTTCACCTTTAGCCTTTTGTAAGAAAGCAATTAGCTCTTTGTCGGTAAAGTTTGAAAAGTCTGTAACTGTTTTATTGCAACTATCGCAATGCCTGCCTGAATCGGCTGGTAACATGGCACCCCAATTTTGACCACAAGGAGATTCAACTGAAATGTTTATAGTACTTGGCTTCTTCATTTTGATGGAATGCTTTAACCAAAGTAAAAAAAACTAAATGAAGAATAGATGAAGTGGTAATTAAATAGAACTATGCTCAGTGGATAGATTGGCCAGCGATACCCTTAATTATGGCAATAACACCAATAGCAACAAGCATAATTCCAAAGAAAACACTTTTATATAATCGCCCGGGAGATATTTGTTTCATTTCGACCCAGTTTTTATAATCGTCATAGAGCAGGTATCCTCCAAACCCGATTATTGCCAAGCCCCAAAACAAAAGTGCATAATTCATTGCGCTTATTTTCTGAATTCTAATAAAGTTATTTCGGGTAACATACCTACACGGCCCGGGAAGCCAATATGGCCAAGACCTCGGTTTACATACAAGTGTTGCTTAAGGTGTGTATAAAGTCCGTGCCAACGTTCGTAACGCCATTGCACTGGGCTCCATTGCCAATCGCCAATACGAATACCAAATTGCATGCCATGAGTATGCCCGGCAAGAGTAAGTTGTATGTCGGTTTTTTTTGCTACTTCTACATCCCAATGCGATGGATCATGTGAAAGTAAAATGCGGAATGGAGTATTTTCAGTTCCTTTGACTGCAACAGGTAATTGGCCATATTGTGCAAAAGGCGGCGTGCCCCAATTTTCTACACCAATAACTGCAATTTGTTGCCCGTTTTTTGTAATAAGCCTGTTTTCATTTAAGAGTAAATCAAAGCCTGCATGCTGCTGCAAGTCTTTAAGTGTATCAAGGTTTTTAATCTTTGCCTCCTTACTCTCCCATTTTACATAATCACCATAATCGTGATTGCCAAGTATTGAGAATTTCCCCAATGGAGCCTGTAGTTTTGCTAAAATAGGTTCAAAGCCCTTCAATTCTTCAGCAACATTGTTAACCATATCGCCGGTAAAAAAAATAATGTCCGGCTTAAGGCTATTAACCATATCTACTGCCTTTGCTATTTGATCCTTATGTTGGTAAAAACTTCCAATGTGTATATCCGATATCTGCACAGCCCGCAAGCCATCAAAAGCATCGGGTAAGGTATCAAAGTGAATCGTTTCCTTCAGTACCTTAAAATCAAAACGGCCAATTAAAATACCGCGTACTATAAAAGCAAATATGGTTAATGATGCTACTGTTCCGAAAATAAGTAGCCAATCAATATTAAGACGGGTTTGGGTACTATGAAGTATAAAGTGATTAATTGCAACATAACCACCCTGTATAATGGTATAAAGCATAACAAATACAGTAAAAAGCAATTTTGGCAGAATATCAGACATAATTATTCCTGCGCCCTGGAAGCCATAATAAGTACGTTTTACATTTAATATCCGGGCAAAAGAACCCATTACAAAAAATAACACAGCTACTAAACCTAATGTTTCTATCCAATAAAATACCTTAAAAAGTGCCGATAGAGTAGGGTGCTTCAGGTTCAGAAGCAAGTGACTCCAGCCATAATAGGCCGCTCCTTCTATAAAACCTACAAAGAGTAAGACAAGCAAAAACGTTACAGGTGACCTACGGCGCATAAAAATCGTTATATTTGCAAGATTTTATAAAACTATGAAAAAAACAAACGGTATGAGAATCCTTAATATAGTCGTTTTGACCGGCATTTTACTCTTTTCTGCTTGTAATAATGGTGATAAGCAGAAGATAAAGGATCTCAGTTATGAGGATTCTGTATTAAATAATAAGACACATGCCCAGGACTCGTCTATAATGGCTTATGTAAAGTCATTTAATGATATTCAAGATAACCTGGATTCCATAAAAGTAAAAGCTAAGTTACTGACTATAAATAGCGGTGAAGGTATTAACCAGAAGGATCAGATCATTTCGGACATGCGTGCTATTGGCGATTTGATGATGAAGAACAAGAAGGAAATTGCCATGTTGGAAAGAAAGCTGAAGAAAGTTAACGGCAATAATGCTGAACTGCAAAAAATGATTGCTCGCCTTACTCAGGAAGTAAATGAAAAGGATGCGCAAATAGCGGCTTTGCAGAGCCAGTTAGCCGAATCGAATGCATCTTTGAAAGATGTGATCAATAAGTTTAATGATAGTATGAAGGTTATAAGCAGCCAAAAGGAGCAGATAACTGATATAACCACACAAATGAATACTGTGTATTATGCTATAGGCACAGCAAAAGAACTCAAGAAAAATGGCATTATTAAGAAAGAAGGCAGTGTAGTAGGCCTTGGTGGTGCAGAAGAGCTAAAGAAAGATTTTAATACCAGTTATTTTACAAAAGCCGACGGATCTACTTTACATAGCCTTCAATTATACAGCAAGTTTTTACAGATGGTAACTGTTCATCCTACTGGTTCATATACAATAAGCGGCAGCAATAAGGCCGATTCTCTTGTAATAAGTGATTCAAAAGCATTCTGGAGCCAAACGAAATATCTTGTTATAATAGTTAAACAGCACTGAGCTTTATAAACCCCAAAGCCGGCGTATGATGAAAAAACATGTTTATCCGATAGTTCTGGCACTGGCTGCCGTAGCTGTTCTATACACTTTTATAGGCAGCACTGATAGCCAGGGAAAACCCGGAAGGAAAGAAGTTGTTTCTTCTCCTGTAAAATCTAAGTACATTGCTATACCTAAGCCTCCTGTAAAGGATTCAATGGCTTTGAATTCGGTTGAGCAATTTGAATCGCACAAAATTGATTCATTCTTTCATGTGCTCTCAAAAAATGCGAGATTTAACGGAAATGCATTGGTGGCACATAATGGAAAGATACTTTATGAAGGTTCTTTTGGGGTGTCTGATTTTAAAACAAAGGAGTTATTGAGTGACTCATCCGAGTTTCAATTAGGTTCCGTTTCCAAACAGTTTACTGCCGTCGCTGTTATGATGCTTAAAGAGCAAGGTAAGCTTGATTATGATGATACTTTGCAACGATTCTTCCCCGACTTCCCATATAAGGGTGTAACGGTTGGTATGTTGCTGGCTCACCGTTCGGGTTTGCCTAATTACATGTACTTATGTGGTAATGTTTGCAAAGACCAGGTTACACCTATGGACAATCAACAGGTAGTTGAAATGCTTATTAAACACCATCCTCCCAAGTATTTCCCTCCTAACCAAAAGTTTGAATACAGCAATACTAACTACTGCGTGCTTGCTGCCATAGTAGAGAAAGTAAGTGGTGTTTCATTTGCAGAGTATTTAAGGTATAAGATATTCGTTCCATTGGGAATGAACCATACTTATATGTTCGATAAGAATGATACAATAATACCTAACAGGGTTACCGGTTACAATGCCAATTACCGTAAAGCAGGATATGATTTCCTTGATGGTGTTGCAGGCGATAAGGGTATTTATTCAACAACCGAAGATGTACTAAAATGGGATCAGGCTTTGTATTCTGATAAGCTTCTCAAACAATCTACTTTAAAGGATGCCTTTAAGGCACATAGCCGTTGGGTAAACCAACATAATTACGGATATGGCTGGAGGCTTGTGATATTCGACAATGATACTTTGGTGTATCACGATGGCTGGTGGCATGGCTTTAATGCTGCCTTTATGCGCGATATTAAAGGACATAATACTATAATTGTTCTAAGTAACCACGTTAACTGGTGCATTAATCAAAGCCGCGACCTGCTTACAATGCTTCGTGAAGAGTCAGGCGATTATACCGGAGTTGTAGCTTCAGTAAAAACCAGGAAGAAGAGTAAATCTATTCAACCTTAAGTTTAGTATACTTATCGCCGTCGGTAGGGTCAATTGCACTAAGTAATGTATAGACCTTCGATTTTTCTTCATTAGGCGCTTCCGAAAATATGTTTGCGATCTCTGTTGCTTTTGCGTTAAAGAACAGTGAAATGTTAAAGTTTGCAGGCTTATCATTATATACTTGTTGTACAAGTGTCAATGCATCCATTATCTCCGCTCTCCCTTTTTCAGGGGTCGTATACATAATATCCAGCCCTAGGCGGTGATATTCATACATAGCTTTCCGTAAAGGGGCATAATAAGTTTCATCTAATGTATTTGTCACTAACGAATACCGGGTTTGATCTCCATCCAAAGGGTTCCAGCCTTTTTCACCTGAATTTTGCGCATTGGTTACAATGGTTTGTGCATTAAGGAAGTATTTCGTTCCTCCGTTTAGAGAGAATGAATCATAGTCGTTGCCAATGATGATATAAGCATAGTACGAAAGCAATGCAGTAAGGTTATCAGAATAGGTGTTGATGTTAAATATGATAGGCTGATTTAACTGGTAGAGTATGTGTATGTTGTTATCCTGGTAGTTAAACATGGCCGAGTTGTATGCTGACTTATAAACCGGCCTGCGGGCCTGAACCTGCAAGGTTGCGTTAAAATCGTTTGCAGCATTTTCTGCAGTCATGTTAAAGTACAAAGTACACTCTATTTTTTCCTGGTTGGTAAAGTTGTCATTGGTCCACTTAGTGTTGTTCATGAACTGGGTGATAGCATCCTTCAGATTCTTAAATAATAACTGTGCAGCAGCATCCTGTATTTGGGGCGATACAATATCAACGGTACAGTTAAGCTCCTGTGCCTTGCTCAAAGCAGGGAGCAGCAATAGTACTATTGAAATATGTAAGATTACTTTTTTAAACACGATGCAATATAGTTTACAATGTCTTTGGCCACTTCGGTCTTTAGCTTTAACTCGAAATTAATGGTTTTATTATTCCTGTCAATAATAGTAATTTTATTGGTATCGCCTCCGGGGCCTGCTCCTTTGTTATGGGTTGAGTTAAGCACAATGGCATCCAGGTTCTTTTTCTTTAGCTTCTCCGCCGCATTCTTTTGTTCATTATTCGTCTCCAATGCAAAGCCAATCAGCAATTGACCTGCTTTCTTTTTCTTACCCAATTCCGTAAGTATGTCCGGAGTATGTACCAGTTTTAATGTTAAACCGGCATCTGCT
This sequence comes from Bacteroidota bacterium, assembly GCA_013289475.1. Taxonomy (GTDB): domain Bacteria; phylum Bacteroidota; class Bacteroidia; order JABEUT01; family JABEUT01; genus JABEUT01. Next base: position 4,856 of record JABCZW010000007.1, on the reverse strand, counting down.
TTTTTTATCTTCTCTATAGCTTTAGTAATAGGCCTAAAGTCTGCTACTGCAGCCGACATTATTGTTATATCCGCTTTAGTAAACTCCTTTACACATGCATCATGCATTTCCTGTGCACTGGTAACACCAATAAGTTTTATAGCCGGATTGATATTGGTAATATGAATTGGACCATGCACTAATGTTACCGATGCCCCTTCACTCACAAGCCTTTCAGCAATAGCAATGCCCATTTTGCCCGATGAAAAATTACCAATGAATCGTACAGGATCAATAGCTTCGTAGGTAGGACCGGCAGTGACCAGGGCCTTTTTACCGCTTAGCGGGAGCTTCTTATCGTTTTTTTTTTGGTTATCTCTCTTGGAGAGAAAATCTATAATGTGTTCCGGTTCAGCCATTCTGCCTTCACCAAATAAGCCGCTTGCCAATTCGCCGTCTTCAGCGGGTATTACAATGTTCTTATAGGATTTAAGCCTCTCTAAATTCGCTTTGGTAGAAAGATGTGTGTACATTTCCCTATCCATGGCAGGTGCTATATATACAGGGCACGATGCTGAAAGATACGTTGCCAGTAAAAGGTTATCGCATAAACCGGTTGCCATTTTAGCAATGGTATTGGCCGAAGCAGGAGCAATCACCATCATGTCGGCCCAATTGGCCAGTTCTACATGGTTGTTCCATTTACCATCAGGAGTACTAAAGTCAATATAAACAGGGTGTTTGCTAAGTGTAGAGTAGGTGAGCGGTGCTACGAAGTCTTTAGCCGAAGGAGTCATTATAACCTTTACCTCGGCACCGGCTTTAACCAGTAACCTTACCAGTACTGCTGCTTTGTAGGCGGCAATGCTCCCGGTAATTCCCAGGAGAATTTTCTTACCCTGTAACACAGTAGGTTATTTTATCCCGCAGTGCGGAACTATAGTTTAAAGAGTTTCTTCTTTCTTAACATCATCGGCCATACGGTAGTAAACCTTATTGTCGATGAATTCCTGGGTTGCAATAGAAGCAGGCTTTGGAAGGCGTTCGTACATCTTCGATATTTCTATCTGTTCAACGTTTTCGTATACTTCTTCCAGTGTATCGGTCTTCGATGAAAACTCTTCGAGTTTGCCATCCAGTTCTTCTTTCATTTCAGCACTTATCTGGTGCGCTCTGCGGGCAATAATCGAAATGGTTTCGTAAATGTTGCCTGTCTGAGCTTCCAGTTTCCTTACATCTCTTGTTATTGTTGATGCCGGTGCGTTGCTTTTTTTGAAATCCATGTTTATTTGTATTAAGATTTTATTGTGTTCTTTTGAAGTGCCATTACGTTATTATATAATCCCTCAGCGTCTTTTATGTAATCGCTTTTTGGATAAGCGTCCACAAATTTAAGATAATCTTCGACAACTTTCTGTAATCTGCTCTTCTTTTGCCATTCTACGCTGTTTATGGCAAACTTATAATCGGCCTTAATCATTATAAGATATGATTCTTCAAGGTATTTGCTGTTAGGGTAAGCCTTAATATAGTTAGCAAGGGCAGTGCTGGCAGCATGGTAACTTTCTATGGTATAGTATCCTTTAGCTATCTCAAAGTACTTCTTTTCCAGCTTATCTCTAAGTATATCAATGTATTTGTTGCACTCCTTTATCTTGTCGCTGTTGGGGTAATCATCTACAAAGGTCTGGAAGGCTTCAATAGCCTTCTTGGTGTCTGTCTGGTCGAGGCTATAGGTTGGCGAAAGCAGGTATTCACAAAAAGCCCTCATAAACTCACACTCTTCGGCACGTTTGGTGTGCGGGTAGGTGCGGTAATAGGTGCTGAAGTAAAAACCGCCCATTACATAGTCACCTACGTAATAGTTGCAATAAGCGTAATAGTAAGATATGTCTTCGGCTTTTGCTGTACCCCTGTAAATGCTTAAAAGCTGCTCAAATAACTGTAATGCCTTAATATAATCGGCTGATTTGTAATATTTAAGCGCAGCATCATACTTGAGTGATGCATCGCCGCTTTTTTGTATTCGGTTGTAATCGCCCCCGCAGGAACTCATTAAAAGCCCTGCAAATACTGCTAAAACTACTATGATATGCTTAAAATACTTCTTCATTATTTTTTAAGACTTGCAAAGGTACAAAATTTATTCAAAAGAGGCCTTTAGCCCTTTTATGGCTATATAACTGATAATATTTCAAAAAAGTATTTAAAACACTTTTGCTGCAAGCTGCAATAGTGATTTCGAAATAAATAGCCCGTTAAACTCAATATACTCTTTGTTCATTTCAAATTTTGTCTTGTAATCATCATCCTCGTCCAGGTAAATGCTTATTGATGCCCCTTTTTTACTCAGGCCTTCTTTATCGCATATAAGCAACACGTGCTTACCTTTGTACTGTTCACTTATTTTCTTAAGATTAGCATCTTGTGACGGAGCTATAAATAAGATGCTACAGTTTGCCGATGTATCAAGAGTCGTCATTATTTTAACCACTATCGGTTTTTGCCCTACAAGCTTGCCTGATACTGCTCTTTTTAATTCATCGGTTATAGGAGTACTGCCATAAACACCAATAACAAATTCAGTATTTTTATCGTTCTTGGGCCAGCTTATAAAGCGGGCAAAGTTGTATATATAAAGCGATGCAATTTTATAATTGAGCGTTTGCGCAAAGCTGTTGAATGACACAAGTAGTATAGCTCCGGATATTATATGTTTTAACCTTTTCCTCATCTTTTAAAGTTCAAGGTGTAGGTTAATCTTATTTCATATTCTCTCGACATACTTGGAAGCGGCGCATGGCTTCCGTTATAGGGTTGAATGAATTCGTAATCGGCATTAAACATGTTGTAACAGCCAATGCCAGCTTTTAAATTGCCTTTATGGTACTGAATAAAAATATTGGCAAGTGTTGTTGGCGAAAACTCTTTTACATAAGGTAACCCCATGCCATAATAAACATAGCCGTAGCGCTGCCCTATCCATGAAACGGTAGGGGTAATGCTTAGGTTTTGTGTTGCATTATAACTTACTGAAAAGTTCAATTTGTTGGCTGCAAAACCAAGTGTCATACTGTTATCTCCCGGCGCCTGGTAAGCGGGTACCACAGTTTTACCTGCTGTTGTATAATATGCGTAATTAAGGTCGAGATAACCCCAACTATCTTTTATCCGGTAATCGAACTCTGCTCCCCGGGTACCTTGTTCGGGGAAGTTTTTGTATCCTTCATAATTGCCGGTTGAAGATGCAACTGTGTCGACGTAATATATAATAGGATTCTTTGTGGTAATATCAAAAACGTTAACTGTGCAGAACATATTCGGAGTAATTTCCTTTCCTACTTCAAACTCAATCACACGTGTATATTCAGGTTTAATGTTGCCGTCAATGCTAAGGTTTATATTCTCAATGCCCGGTGCACGGAACGAGTTGCTGTAAAGGAATTTGAAGTTCCATGTTTCAATCTTCTTCATTATACCAAGCCTAGGTACAAACGATGAGCCATAAACCGAGTTGTTATCGTACCTGGCACCCAGTGTAAGGCTGGCTATATGGTATCGGAACAATACTTGTGCAAAAGCCGCACTGTTGGTATAGTGCATGGTATTGGTACCATTGCTGAAAAGTTGCGGATCGGGTAATGATATGATTGCATTATTCTGATAAACCTCGGTGCCTGCTACAACATTAATTCGGTTGGTAATATCATATAAAATGGTAAGGCTGCCACGGTATTGTGTAGCAGTGCGGTTATATAAAGTATAAGCGGAATCTTGTGGAAGTGCTGTTCCTGTGTAGTTCCATGGCTTCTGGTTCTTATAGCTTACTAATGGAGTAAGCGTTATTTTATCGTTCAGTTTAATATCGTATTTCAACTCAGCCAGTTCCGATAAAAAGTTATTGGGGTAAGCCTGTGATGTAGGCGTACCATAGTTATCGCGGGTTGTGGTTTGGAAGTTATCGTAAATGCCCCGGAAACTAAGCCCTTTGAACTTGATACCTATATTAATGTTAAAAGGGTCTAGGCTTGAGTTACCAATCATAGAATAGCTGTTGCCCGCCAGGTCGGTATATATATTATCGCTGCGGTTGGCCTGGCCAAAGAAACCTGCAACACTGTAGCTGAAGTCTTTCATCTTATTGCCAATAGATAAGCTTACATCCCTATAGCCCAATGCCCTTGCCGATTGCCCATAACTGGCAGTTGCACTTACTCCCTTCAGATCTTCACCGTCTTTGGTAATAATGCTTATAACGCCGTACTCAGCAAAGCCGCCGTATATGGCTGAACCCGGGCCGCGTATTATTTCAATTCGTTTTATCTGGCTCACATCAAAGTGGTTGCCAAATTGCTGGCTCGAATACATCAATTCATTCATTTCCTGTCCGTCGAGCAGCAATAACACCTTTCCTTCTTCGGCCCAGTTGCCGCGCATGCCAATGCTTACATTGCCCTGCACATCAACGGCAAAGTCAATACCGGGTACAAGGCGCAATACATCTATCAGGTCGCGGGCACCCGATTTTTCAATTTCTTCCTTGGTTATAAGGGTTACTACGCTTGGCGATTTACGCAGCGATAGAGCCTTTTTCGAGGCTACATCCATTTTCGAGTTCAATACTGACTCCAGTTGGCTCGATATGCCCGACTCCTTTAGTTTGAGCAACTGTTCCAACGACATGTTAGCCATAGTAGCCGAATCGGGTGGAATTGCAGCAGAATCTTGCTGGGCACATACCAATAATGGCGATGCCAGAAAGAGGAAAATAAGAGCATTTACATGGAGTAATAACTGCTTCATTCACAATTGGGTAGGTTACGAAAGTACTAAAAAAAATCCAGTTTGGTTCGTCACTGCGAATCCGCTTTTGGGCG